>JAHJML010000103.1 GCA_018821365.1 Actinomycetota bacterium
CAGGCCCTGCAGCGTGCCGTGGCCGAGAAGAGCCGCGTGGTCCGAATCCCGGTGCACCTCCACGAGACGCTGGGAACCATCCGCTCCGCATCCTCCACTCTGAGGGGCATCCTCGGCCGCGAGCCGAGTCCCATGGAGATCTCGGAGGAGACCGGCGTCGACCTCATCCAGGTGGAGCGGGCCCTGGCCGTGGCCAGTGAGGTTTCGATCGAGCAGCCGGTCGGTGAGGACGGGGCCGAACTGGCCGACTTCATCGCCGACTCGGATGCCGACGACATCGGCCTCGCCGCCGAGCGCGAAGAGGTGGCCCGCGAGCTCCGCAGCGCCATCTCCCGCCTCGACGACCGGGAGCGCAAGATCCTCACCGCCCGCTTCGGGTTCACCAACGACGGCATCCCCCGCACCCTCGAAGAGATCGGCGCCGGGCTCAAACTGACCCCCGAGCGGATCCGGCAACTCGAGAAGCGGGCGCTGGCCAAACTGCGCCACCCCGCCTTCGGGCTCAGCGAAGCCGACCTCACCTAGCCCGGCGCCCCCGCCCGACGGGTCCAGCGGCCCGACCCCCGGCCATCCCCGATACCATTCCCAGCATGGATCCCGCCGATCGGGCCGCCCGGATGATCGCCCTCTTCGAACGGGCACCCCTGCCGCTCCATCTCGGCATGACGCTCCGCTTCGACGACGACTTCCACGCCATCATCGAGGTACCCCACGCCGATTTCCTCGATCACGGCCTCGGGCAGGTCCACGGGGGAATCTTCGCCACCCTCATCGACAGCGCCGCCTGGTTCGCGGCGGCGGTCCACTACGACCCGTGGATCTCGACCGTCGACTTTCACGTGCGGCTGCTGGAACCGGTTGCCGGAGAGGACCTGGCCGCTACCGGGTCGGTGGTCCGGATCGGGCGGAGCCTGGCGGCCGCCGATGCCGAGGTGCGGACCGCCGCCGGCCGGTTGGTGGCGGTGGGAGGCGGCACCTTCGCCGTCACCGGCGTCCCCTACACATGAGACCCGACCTTCCGCCCGGGATCGTGGTCCTGCCGGGGACCGACGTGGAGGGAGCCTGGGAGCGCTTCGAGATGTTCGAGGCCCTCCACCACGGGATGCGGATCTGCAACCCGATGCACGGGAGCGACCTCGACGAGGTCCTGGGGCACCTCGACCCCGCGGCAGGCGATCGCATGATCGACATCGCCTGCGGGCACGGAGAGTTGCTGATCCGGGCCGCCGAGCGCGCCCCCATCGAAGGGGTCGGCGTCGACCTCTCCCCCTGGGTGCTGGCGAGGGCGGCCGGGGAGGCCGCCAGCCGGGTGCCCGACGCCCGGCTGTCCTGGTGGCTGGGCGACGGAAAGGCGCTGCCGAAGGAACCCTGGGATGTGGTCACCTGCCTGGGGGCGTCGTGGATCTGGAACGGGTCCGCCGGCACCGCCCGGGCCCTGGCCGCCCGCAGCCGTCCCGGCGCGGCGGTGGCCATCGGCGACCTGATCCTGAAGCAGGGGGCCGATCCGGCAGCGATCCGGCAGGAGTACGGTGCGGTGCTCACTCAGGCGGATTACGCCCGCCTGCTCGCCGAGTCCGGCTTCGATCACCTGGACTGCATGGTCCTGCCCACCGAGGCCTTCGAGGCCTACGACCGGCGCGTCGCCGAATCCGCCGCCGAGTGGGCCATCCGCCATCCGGGTCCCGACGCCGACCGGTACCTGGAGGAGCAGCGGACCTGGGCCGAGGACCACCGGCGGGATCGGCAGTTCCTCTCCTGGGTGGTCTGGGTGGGTCGGAGGGCCGGAACCGCCTGAGGGACGTTCGGCCCTGGCGCCCCGCCGGGCAGGGTGCATGCTGTGTCTATGGCCATCAACGTGATCAGCGAACCATCACGCATCGTCATCGAACTGTCGGGAGCGGCGATCCTCGGTGCCCTGCGGCGGCGGATCGAGGTCCCGTCGAAGTCGATCTCCTCGGTCTCGGTGCGGCCCCGCAACGAGGTCCACTGGGACGGTGCCTGGCTCCGGCTTCCCGGCGCCTACCTCCCCGGAGTGATCCGGTACGGGTCCTACGGCCTGGGGAGCCGCCGGGAGTTCTGGGCCGTCACCCGCCAATCCGAGGTAGTGGTGATCGAGACCAGCGAGGGAACGTATCGCCGCCTGGTGCTCGGCGTGGGCGACCCCCACGGAGTCGCCGGGGCGATCACCGCCGCCATCGGATAGGGCTCAGCCCCGCAGCCGCTTCCGGCGGGCCCGAGCCACCACTCGATCGAGGTAGAACCGGGTGAAGCCCGGCAGCGCCCCGCTCACCCTGGCCACCAACCTGGTCTGGAGTTCCGGGTAGATCACCGGGCTGCCCTTGCGGATTCCCTTGAGGATCGCCGCCGCCACCTGCTCGGGCGGGACCGGCTTGATCGTCCCCGAGACCGCCCTGAGTTCGGCCGGTTTGTAGGGCTCCTCGAAGGCCAGTTGCGGGGTGTCGACGTCCGACGGGTACACGCACGAGACCCCGATGCCGTGCGGCTTCAACTCGTTGCGGATGATCTCGCACAGGCCCCTGACGGCGTACTTGGTGGGCCCGTAGGCGGAGTAGCCGAACACGCCCAGCAACCCGGCGGCCGACGAAATGCAGACGATGCTCCCCCGCCCCCGTTCGATCATCGGATGCACCACCGCCTTGATGGCGTACAGGGTCCCCAGGTAGTTGACGGCGTTCTCCCGTTCGAACTCCCCGACGGCCAGGTCCTCGAAGTACCCGGGGAGCACGATGCCGGCGCAGGTGATCAGGATGTCGCAAGGCCCGTGCTCGGCGACGCAGGCGGCGATCGCCCCGTCGACCTGGGATCGATCGGCGACGTCGGCATCGATCAGGTGAACCCGGCGCTCACCGATCGGAGGGGCGGCCGCCATCGCCGAGAGATAGTCGTCATCGAGGGCGATCACCGACACCCTGGCCCCCTCGGCCACCAGCATCCGCACCGTGGCCAGGCCGATGCCGCTCGACCCCCCGGTGACGATGGCGTGGCGGCCCCGGAAGGTCACAGGAACCTCACCAGGAGGATGCCGCTGAGCAGCAGCACCCCCCCAACCACGCCGAGGTTGGCGAGGCCGTCCTTCTCCTTGGCGAACATCCCGGTGCGCCAGAAGTAGGCGGTGTCGAGGATGCCGAGGAACGCCAGCATCCCGGCCGCCACCAGCGCCAGACGCTCCCCGAGCGGCTCCTCGAGCACCAGCAGCACCGCGGCGGTGATCAGCAGCATCGCCAGGGGGATGTCGGTCCACAGGAAGGGCGACTCGTGGTCGACGTACCCGGCGGGGAGCCACTCCTGATCGTGCTCCTCGCGGAGCCAGACGAACCAGAAGAGCCCGATCACCAGGGCTGCGATCACCATCAACGAGGCGATCACCCACAGACCGGCGTCGGAGGTCATCGACTCCGCCGCCCGGGCCGGAGCCGCTTGGGGATGACGTCCCGCCCGTAGATGTCGTCGAGGGTCTCGGAGTGCTTGATCACCTCGGCGGTGCCGCCGTTCACCAGCACGGTGGCCGGCCGGGGCAGGGCGTTGAAGTTGGACGCCGAGGACTCTTGATAGGCACCCACCTCCAGGATCGCCACGACATCGCCCATCTCCATGGCGGGCATCTTGGCCCCCAGCACGATCTGGTCGGCGTAGCAGGAGTGCCCGACGATGTCGGCCAGGATCTCCTCGGGGGCGTCGGCCTTGTTCGCCACCAGGAACGGATGCCGGTTCTTCTCGTAGACACCGCCCGCCAGGAAGAAGTAGGTGGTGTCGAGCAGCACCCAGGTGTAGGGGATCGGCTCGGTCTGGTGCTTGACCACCTTGACCCTGGACAGGTGGATGGCGGTGTCCCCGTACAGGCTGCGGCCCGGTTCGGTCTGGAGGCGGACTCCCTCCAGATCGACGCCCTCCGCCAGGAGCGCCCGGCTCAGCGTGCCGGTGATGGTCTCGGCGTACTGCTCGATCGTCGGCACCCCCTTGGGGGTGGGGTGCTCGCGCAGCGCATTGACGATCTTGCCGAGCAGCGAGTGGTACATCCGCTCCCCGAGGCCCCGCAGCCCCACCAGGAAGGGATACCCGGCTGCGGTGAGCAGGAACTCCCAGCGGCTGAACTCCTTGTTGAGCGGGTCGCGGCGGCTGGCCATGCCGCCGCCGATGTCGATCTCCTGCGGCTTCCAGCCGTCCCACGCCCGGCACAACTCCCCGACCAGCCTGGCGAAGCGGACCATCATCCCCTGCCAGAACCACAGGCCGGGGTGATGGCGCCCGGCGTGGAAGTGGAGGCCGACCAGTTCGATGTTGGGCGCCTCGATCGCCTTGCGGCCCAGATCCACCAGGTACTCGGGGGGAATGCCCGACTTGTAGACCTGGACGCCCAGGTCGATGGGGATCCACAGTTGGGTGAAGTCGGTGCGCCGCCACAGGTTGGGGAGGGCGGGCTTGACCCGGAGCCGGATCTTGGCGACCTTGCCGAGGGCGGCCGCCTCCTCCTGGATCCAATCGATCTCGTGGAGGTCCTCCACGGTGATGCGAACGCCTGCCTCGATGCAGCGGCGGAGATGCTGCCGGCCTTTGCCTCCGCCGTTGGCGGAGGTCCGCTCCGGGTCGACCCCGGTGCGCAGCGCCCCCTCCAACTCCTCCGGCGAATAGAGGTCGGCGCCCGCCCCCAGATTGGTGAGCAGTTGGCGGATCGCCAGGATCGTGTTGGCCTTCATGGCGGGCATGACGTCGACGGGGCCGTGGGTCCACCCCGCCGCGAAGGCGTCGTGGAAGCGCCGGTAGTTCTCGGTGATCTGCGCCTCCGAGAAGGCGAAGATCGGGGTGCCGAACTCCTCGACGAGGGCGAGGGTGTCACAGTCCTCGATGAACAGCCTCCCGTCGCGGACCGAGAGGCAGTCGGGCGGATGGTGATCGGTGGGGATCATGGGGGTACCTCCGGGAAGCCACCGTGTCTCAGATCGACCCTACCCCCCGCTGTCGCAGCCGTCCCGGCCCGGCGCTCCACTCGCAGGCGACGGCGATCTCCGTCGAGCAGGCGTCGATCCCCATGCCGCCGTCGCCCGAGTCGTCGCCCGACCCTCCGGTCAGCCGGTCGCGTCCTCCCGCCCCCGGACCGCGTGTCGCCGGGCCCCCGGTCGTTGTTGCTGCGGGTACCGTCTAGGCCACGAAACGGAGGAGAACGACGTGCTGGCAGCCCTGATGCAACTCGATCCCGGCCTGGTCGACGCCTGCGGTTCGCAGCCCGGAGTGATCTGTGAGACGGTCTACGACCTCACCGGGAACTCGGCCGCCGCCCAGATCGCCCAGTGGGGAACCAAGCCGTTCAAGGTGCTGGTGATCCTGCTGGCGGCCTGGGCGATCAACCGGTTGTTGCGCAGAGCGATCGGCAAGTTCATCGGGCGCCTGATCGCCGATCGCGAGGCCAAGGCCGAAGAGCGGAGGGAGGGGGAGGTCGACGACGGCCGGTTCACCCGTTCCT
Organism: Actinomycetota bacterium; assembly: GCA_018821365.1. Classification (GTDB taxonomy): domain Bacteria; phylum Actinomycetota; class Acidimicrobiia; order Spongiisociales; family UBA11373; genus JAHJML01. The sequence continues at coordinate 5,480 of JAHJML010000103.1, forward strand.
GGCGTCGGGCGGTCGAGAAGGCTCAGATCCTCTCCGAGCAGGCCGAGCGAGGCAAACAGCGGGCCCAGGCGCTCGGCACGGTCCTCGAGAGCGTGACGGCCCTGGTGCTCTACGCCCTGGCGATCATGATGGCCCTCGCCGAGTTCGGAGTCTCCCTGGGGCCGTTGATCGCCGGCGCCGGGATCGTCGGGATCGCCATCGGGTTCGGCGCCCAGACCCTGGTGCGCGACTTCCTCAGCGGGATCTTCATGCTGATCGAAGACCAGTACGGGGTGGGCGACATCGTCGACGTCGGGGACGCCACCGGGGTCGTCGAGGAGATCCGCCTGCGCACCACCCGACTGCGGGACGTCAACGGGACCGTCTGGTTCATCCCCAACGGGGAGATCCGCCGCATCGGCAACAAGTCGCAGCAGTGGGCCAGGGCGGTCCTCGATGTCGAGGTCGCCTACGACACCGACATCCCCTTTGCGGCCTCCGTCATCAAAGAGGTGGCCGACGGCGTCTGGCACGATCAGATCGAATCGGCCACCGTGCTCGAGGAGCCCGAGATCTGGGGGGTCGAGTCGTTCGGGGAGTCCTCGATCGCCATCCGCCTGGTCCTCAAGGTGGAGCCGGGCGAGCAATGGGCGACCGCCAGGGAGGTGCGCAAACGGCTCAAGGCCGCCTTCGACGAGCACGGGATCCAGATCCCGTTCCCGCAGCGCACCGTGTGGATGCACAGCGCCGTCGAGCCCGGGGCGGCCCCCCCGGCGCCCCATCCCGAGGCGGACGATTTCGAGGCGAAGGGCGCCCCGGAGGACGAGGCCTGACGGGGCGGCGGCCGGGTCAACCGGGAGCGACCTCCGGGTCGGGCCGGGGCGACCGATCCGGGCGCGACTCCGCCGCAGCCGAAGCTGCGGCGGAGCGAGGAGTTCGGACTCCGGCGGCTCAGCAGGGTGTGCCGGCCACCGGTGTGACCGACACCGTGTCCGGTGCCAGTCGGGTCCCGGCCCTGATCAGCATCTTGCCGACGGCCAGGCGCACAGCACCCGGTGCCAGTTCGGGCCGAACCGGACGGGGGGCGGCGCGCCGGGCGGCTTCGTAGCGAGCCTCCTCGAGGGCACGGATCTTGGTGTGGTGGTAGTTGGCGTACATGGTGGTTCCTCCTATTGATCGTCTCCGGCACGGATGCCGAGGAAGTCCTCGAGCATCCGGGTCGCCTCGGGGGCGGTGCCCGCCCGCAGGCTGTATTCCTTGTCCTCTCCCATGGTTACCCGCACCACCCCGGCGGCCCGCAACTGGCGGATGTGGTGATGCACCGTCGACTTGGCCAGATCCAGCAACTCGACGAGATCCCCAAAACTGGCCGGCCCGTCGGCGAGGCGGCGCATGATGGTGAGCCTCCGCTCGTCGCCCAGCGCCTTGTAGAACTGCACCAGCCAGGCGGGCGGCTTGCTCCCGTCGTGACCGAGATTCTCCTCCGCCACCGAGTAACAGAAGATCCGCTTGCCGCCCCACTCGGCGATGATCACCCAGGGGCGCATCACCACGGTCGGCACCAGCACCACCTCGTCGAGGTCGGGCCGCACCGCCACCGTGATGCCGTTGGTGGCCGTCTCGACCAGGCGCTCCGGTTCCATCCGGCGGGCCAGCGAGCGCTTGTGCTCGGCATCCTGCTGCAGCGCCTCGATGGTGCCCTCGGGAAGCGGGTCCGCCTCCCAGAAGCTCCGCAGCAGGCCGACCAGCGTGTCCCGACTCTCTGCGGCGGGCAACTCGATCAATCGGAGCAGGCCGGGGCACATCTCGCACCACTCGGCAGCCCCGGCGGCCGCTTCGGCATCGCCGGCCGCCAGTGCATCGAGATCGTCCGGATCGACGGTCTCGGAGGCGTGGCAGGCGCCGACCTCCAGAAATCCCCGGCGCAGCTTGACCGGGTCCATCTGCTCCAGGTGCTCCAGCAGGCGTTCGGTGGTGTGGGGAGCACCCATGGCGTAAGCCTCTCCGATCAAGGCGGCCCACACCGACCAGTCGCCGAGGTCGCTGAGCCGGGCCAGCAGGTCGTCCCCGGCCCGCAAGCGGATCCCCTCGAACCAGTCGGCGCCGATCTCGAAGTCGGCCTCTTCCTCCTCGCCCCCCAGCGCAAACAGGCTGAGGAGCATCTCGAAGGCATCGCCGGCCGCCACGTCGACGCGCAGGCGTCGATCGGCGGCTGTGAGGTCACGGACCCTGGGGGTGGTGACGGTCATGCGATCTCCTTCGTCTTGTTCGACATCTATCGAACTATATCATGCATGTCGGCATCCGTCAAGAACCTCTCACATGTTCGTCCATGATCGATCTGAACGCCGCCGATCGAACTGCCGACAGTCGCCCGCCCCACCTAGCATGAGCGTCATGTCGCTCCCCCCTCCACCGGCGATTCCCCCGGAACGACGCATCTACGCCAACCGCACCCTCAATCTGCGCTCGATTCGGGCCATCGGCTACGACATGGACTACACACTGCTCCACTACCGGGTCGAGGAGTGGGAGCAGGGCGCCTTCGAGCAGGCCCGCAGCAGCCTCGCCGAACGGGGATGGCCGGTGGAGGACCTCTCCTTCGACCCGAGCACCGTCATCCGGGGCCTGACCCTCGACCTCGAGTTGGGAAACCTGGTGAAGCCGACCCGCTTCGGGTACGTCATCAAGGCCACCCACGGCACCCAGGCCCTCGACTACGACCGCCTCCGCAAGGCCTACCACGGCAACGTGGTGGATCTGTCCGAGAGCCGCTTCGTGTTCCTCAACACCCTGTTCTCGCTGTCGGAGGCGTCGCTGTACGCCCAACTGGTCGACCTGCTCGACGAGGGACGCCTCCCCGAGATGCGCTCGTATGCAGACGTCTATCGGACCGTTCGCTCCACCATCGACGAGGCCCACATGGAAGGGGCGCTCAAGGACCGGATCACCGCCGATCCCGATCGGTTCGTGGTGCCCGACGCCGATACCGCCGCCGCCCTGCTCGACCAGCAGCGCGCCGGCAAGCGGTTGCTGCTCATCACCAACTCGGGGTGGGATTACACCCGCCGGATGATGCCCTATGCCCTCGACCCCCACCTCCCCGACGGCCTCACCTGGCGGGACCTGTTCGAGGTCGTCATCGTGTCTGCCTTCAAACCGGGATTCTTCGAGGGCAACCGCCCCTTCTTCGAGGTCGTCGACGAGGAGCAGGGCCTGCTCAGCCCCCATGCGGGCCCGACGGTGCCCACCAAGGTGTACTTCGGGGGCAATGCCGCCGAACTCGAGGAGACGCTCGGGATCTCCGGCGATCAGATCCTCTACGTCGGGGACCACCTGTTCGCCGACGTGCACGTGTCGAAGGCGCTGCTGCGGTGGCGGACCGCCCTGATCCTGCGCGAACTCGAATCCGAGGTGAGGGATCAGAACGAGTTCGTGCCCAGCGAACAACGGCTCCAATCGTTGATGTCCCACAAGGAGCTGATGGAACGGCAACTGGCGCTGCTCCATCTCGATCGCCAGCACGCCAAGACCGCCCGCAAGGGGCGCCGTGATCTCGACGCCTCCATCGAGGATCTGCGCCGGGAACTCTCCCGCCTCGACGAGGAGATCGGGCCACTGGCCCGGGCGGCCGGCGAACTCCGCAACGAGGCGTGGGGGCCCCTGATGCGCAGCGGCAACGACAAGAGCCTCTTCGCCCGCCAGGTGGAGCGCTACGCCGACGTGTACACGTCCCGAGCCTCCAACTTCCTCTTCGAGACCCCCTACGCCTTCCTGCGGGCGGCCCGGGGATCACTGCCACACGACCCGTCCTGACGCCGCCGATATCGGGACCAACGGCCCTTACAGGCACCTTTCGGGGTTGAGACGATGGCCTTTGGACCAAACCGATCAGAGGCAGCCATGACCTACCGACCGTGTACATCGACCGGCGCCACCGCCACCCTCAACTCCACGTGCTGCCGCTGCGGGCGGGATCCCCGCGACACCGGGGCCGACTGGGCCCAGTGCCGCTCCTGCGGCAAGGTCTATTGCACGGCGTGCGTCACCGAACGGCGTCTGGCCGGCGCCGACCTCCAGTGCCCGTGCTGCGGCGGAAGTGACCTCGGCGCCGCCGGCTGAGGAGAGTCCCACCGGGGAGGCCAGGTCGGGAGTGCTTCGGGATGGCTGTCAGGACTTCACTGGGCCGATTTCGTTCACGCTCGCCATGCCGACCCGGCCAGAGCCCGCCCCGCGCTCTTGATCCCCAGCGGTCGCTCCAAGTCCTTCGACGGAGACGTCGTGGACCACCCGACGCACAACCCCCTTGCAGTGTCTCGTTAGCGGTCGGCTCGCAGGTGCTTCAGCTCTTCCCTGTCTGTCAGTGTGCGGCGCCGCCGGGCCCGATACACCCAGCCGACGATCTCGTCGAGGACGACACCGACCAGCAGGGCGGCGAGTAGCACCACGATCAGAGAGGTATCGATCTCGAAGGAAAGGAACTCGACGGTGACCTGCTGGGTGTTCTGGGCGGCAAGGATGATCACGGCAGCCGCCAGCAGCACCGCAATCACCAATCCCCAGAAGACGCCGGTGCCCACGAAGACCCGGCGAGCCTCCATCTTCGCTGGCTCCGGTCGCGGGGGAGCAGACACCGCTGGCTGCTCCGACCCCGCCACATCTGGGGTCGGCGCCTCCGGGGCCGGGCCGGTCTCCTCCGGGCTTTCGATATCGGACTCGCGGTCGCTCATGACAGCCCTCCTTGTCTCCGCACCGGCAATGTAGGCCGCCGGGCGGAGGCCTGTCCATCGGCCGCAACCCCGCGAGATGGCCACCTGCACGTGCCACGACCGAACCCTGCCGGCGATTCCCAGCCCTCTTCAGCTCGACCGCAGGCGAGGCGGGGCGGTCCGCCACGGCCGGCGGCGAGGCGCTACTGTCACTTGCAGACCAAGGAGGGCGTGAATGCCTGCAGTTTTCGCAGCAGCCACCGTGACGGTCAGCATTGCCATCGGCGTGGTTTGCATCATCGCCGGGGCCGTGTACATGTACCGGGGCAGGATGCTTCTGGGAGCGGTGCTCCTCATCATTGGAATCCTGCTCGGTGGGCTCAGCATCTTCGGAGTGTTCGACTAGGCACCGGTGGGAGGTCTCATGAAGTTCAAGTTGGGGAAACCAAGGTACTGGCAACAGGCTCTGGCGGTGGTCCTGGTGTTCTGGGCCCTGATCCTGTTCGAGGTCTTCACCTTCGACGGGGCGTACAAGGTCCTGGCGGTCGGCGCTCTGGTAACCGCTGCTCTGCTCATTCTCGACAAGTAACACGGCCCGCTCGCGGCGGGGCCGGGGATGACGCTCCGGTCAGCGCCGACCCTGCCGACGAGGCATTGGAAGCCCTTCGGGACCCCGGTATGGACCTTCCCGTGATTCCGTTCCCGTTGAGGGCCGGCCTTGATCAGCGGGGCCGGTAGACACCTCGGCGATGTTGCACGCGATGGATGAGGGCAACCTGCTCGTCCTCGAAGATCTCGTAGATGATGCGGTAGTCACCTCGTCGGGCGGAACGGAGGCTCCTGTCGGGAGTTGGCCGCCATTCGGTTCTCACTCTTGGTGCCCCAGATGACAGGGAGCGGCCACCCTTCTCGCCGATCGAGGATCCGGACGGCGGCGCCTTAGAGCGCGCGCAATTAGGTCCACCGGCCGTTGGGTCGCTCCGTCTTTGATGACGGGTGCATGCGAGCAACGAACCGGTGGAGGTGTTCATTATGCGTGCACTCGACGTTCGAGTTGTGGATGCGGTGTGGCAGGCGGTTGA
>JAHJML010000302.1 GCA_018821365.1 Actinomycetota bacterium
AAGTTCAACAAAAATATATAACAAAATTTGTTCTAAAACGATTTGGTTAGACTTAACCAAAGCATTAATTGGTGAATGATTGAACTTAATATCAACTTTTCTTTTAAAATTATCCTTGATTATATCTATTACATTCTTAAGTACATGGTTAGCATTAAAGTAGTCTGCAGCCTGATAAACCTGAACATTATTCATAAGCTCATTCACACGCTGAATATATTTCTTGACCTTTGGTACAGTTTTCATCTCTTCTATGTCACAAAGGGCAAGTATGGAAGTCAAAGCATCATTAATGCTATACATTGTATGTTCCAAAAAGTGAGCACACATAGAATTCTGCAGGTCTTTAACTAAGGCCTTCTTTTTGTGTGCATCCCATTTATTAAAAGGGTATAAATTGATCACCATAGTAATAATAACAGACTTAAGAAATTAATGTTAGAAAAAAGGGGTGCGTAAACGCCCCCCAATTTTCTAATAAAGTTGCCCTCCCACTAGACGATTGTTAATTTCTTTGAGTATTGTGTCCGAATTACACTGAATGATTAACACACACATATTATATGATTTAATAACAATTGTCAATTATCTATAACAATGGGTTGATTTTTGCTTAGATATAAGGTAAAATGTAGGTGTTCTCACTCATTCACAACAGATAACTCGACAAAATTATGAAAATATTGGAGGTTTTAAGAAAACTTGGATTAACAGACAAAGAACCTGAAATATATTTAGCCCTCGTTAAGGTGTCCGGAGTACAGCCAGCAAGTCTAATAGCTCAAAAAGTAGATTTAAACAGAACTACTGTATACAAGACACTTTTAAAACTTGCAAAAATGGGACTTGTTACAAAAACCATGAAACATGGAATAACGTGTTTTTTAGCTGAAGATCCGGAAAAAAGACTTGAAGAAATGCTTATAAGAAGGCAGAAGAGACTTGATGATTTAAATCAACAATTCGCAGAGATGATTCCGGAAATCAAAGACATGCGACAACACGAAATGTTTATGCCAAAAATGCGCTACTACGAAGGCAGCGAGGGGGTTATCCGTGTATATGAAGATACATTAATAGAGAATAAAAGCATTTATGCCTTCGAAAATGTCCAGAGTATGGATTCTAAAATTAAAGATTATTTATTTAACGATTATCTTCAAAGAAGAATCGAAAAGGAAATATTCGCTTACGTAATTACACCAAAAAATAAAGAGAATGTAGATTTCCGTTCAGAAGACAAAAAAAGCTTAAGAGAAACCAGATTCTTTCCAAAAAACCCATTCCCGATTGAAACTGAGATTAACGTTTATGGCAATAAAACCGCATTCTTTTCATATAAAACAGAAGAGATGTTTGCGGTGATTCTGGAAAGTGCAGCTATAGCAAACTCGATGAAGGCCATCTTCAATTTATGCTGGCAAATAGTAGAATAGATTTTACGCAGCCGGCGGAGTTGTACTCAATCTAAAACCTATAACATTATTATCATCATGCGGATCATATTCAAGACCTGTATCTAGGGTTACAGTATCAGACATAGGTGGTCTATCTTCAGATGGAACAGCATTAAATATAACCCTTTCGATATCACTCCTGCTACATAAAATAACCATCTTATTTGAATGGTTTTCGTCTTTTCTAAGCATTGTAACACGCTTAGGCTGAAAACCTATTGCATCTCGTATAAAATCAGGATCACTTTTTCTCCTCTCAAGCTCTTGAAAATCGCGAGTACTAAAAGGTACATGCACCTCGATTTCTTGCTCATCTAAACGAAGCTTCTTAGAAGGTTTATCTAATGAATCAATACCTGTAAGAGTTCGAATTGCATATTCCCTAAAGCGTTCAGTCAACTTCATTGAATCGGCATTTTCACTCTCTAGAACCGGTGGATATGTGGAAGGGGCTTTACTTCTAGCCATTCTGAACAATTGTTAACAGTTTTAAAATTGCTAATTTAGGTCTTTATTCAATTTAATAATAAGTGGTAATAGAGGAAAAGTCAATCTTACGCTGTTTTATCTTTTTTAAAACTTCTATATTCATTTGCATATTTTCTGGTCATTTG
>JAHJML010000104.1 GCA_018821365.1 Actinomycetota bacterium
AGGCACGTGGCGACCGAGCGAACCTTCGTGATGGTGAAGCCGGATGGCGTCGAGCGGCGATTGGTCGGCGAGGTCATCGGCCGACTGGAGCGCAAGAACCTCACCCTGCGGCAGATTCGCATGCTCTCGATCGACGAGGAGACCGCTCGTGAGCACTACGCCGAGCACGTCGGCAAGTCGTTCTTCCCCGATCTGCTGGCCTTCATCACCCGGGGACCCGTCGTGGCCATGGAGTGGGTGGGGGATGAGGCGGTATCGGTCGCCAGGACCTTGATGGGCAACACCGATCCCAAGAAGGCGGCTCCCGGAACCATCCGGGGCGATCTTGGGCTCGTGGTGACCGAGAACATCGTGCACGGATCGGATTCACCCGACTCCGCAGAGCGCGAATTGGCCATCTTCTTCAGGTAGCCCCCCGGAGGGTTAGACTGATCCCTACACGACGGGGCGGTTGAGCGAAGTGCGAAACCTCATGTCGGTGGCCGGTCGCGACATGGCCATCGACCTTGGCACCGCAAACACACTCGTATACGTACGCGGCTTGGGCATCGTGCTCAACGAGCCGTCTGTGGTTGCGATCAACGTGCGCGACGGCCGGGCGATGGCGGTCGGCATGGACGCCAAGCGGATGATCGGCCGCACCCCGTCGCACATCCAGGCCATCCGGCCGCTGCGAGACGGTGTCATCGCCGACTTCGACATCACCGAGAAGATGCTGCGCTACTTCATCAAGAAGGTGCAGCCTCGCCGGATCGCCCGCCCCCGCATCATCGTGTGCGTGCCATCGGGCATCACCGGCGTCGAGAGGAGGGCCGTCGAAGAGGCGGCCTACCACGCCGGTGCCCGCCGGGCCTTCACCGTCGAAGAGCCGATGGCAGCCGCCATCGGGGTCGGCCTGCCGGTCCACGAACCGACCGGGTCGATGATCGTCGACATCGGGGGCGGCACTACCGAGGTGGCCGTCATCTCGATGGGCGGCATCGTGGTCTCTCGTAGTTCCCGCATCGGCGGCGACGAGATCGACGAGGCCATCATCAATTGGGTCAAGAAGGAGTACAACCTCCTGCTCGGCGACCGCACCTCCGAGCAGCTCAAGATGGCGATCGGCTCGGCATGGCCGTTCAACGACGAGCCGAATGCCGAGATTCGGGGCCGCGACCTGGTCACCGGCCTCCCCAAGACCGTCGTCGTGAGCGCCGCCGAGGTCAGAGAGGCGATCGAGGAACCGGTCCAGCAGATCGTCGATGCGGTCAAGTTCTGTCTGGACAAGACCCCGCCGGAACTGGCGGCCGACATGATGGAGCGCGGCATCGTCCTCACCGGCGGCGGAGCGCTGTTGCGGGGCCTCGACCTCCGGGTGGCCAACGAGACCGGAACCCCGGTGGTCACCGCCGACCGACCCCTTCACTCGGTCGTGCTCGGATCCGGCGTCTGCCTCGAGGAGTTCGACACCCTCCAGGACGTCCTCACCTCGACCGGCCGGGTGTAGCCGTGTGGTCGGGGCGGCCCTGTGACGGGGCTTCCGGGGTCTCCTGATGTGGCGGCCGTCGTGGCGGCCGTCGGTCGATAGGACCGTTGGCCTCTTCCTCGGGTTGATCATGCTGTCGCTGGTCCTGATCACCGTGGACCTGCAGGCTTCCGGCGCGGGCCTGGGCGGGGGTGCCCGAGATGTGACCCAGGTCGTGTTCCGACCGGTCCAATCGGTGTTCAACGCAATCACCCGCCCCGTCGTCGGCTTCTTCGAGGGCATCTCCGATCTGGTCGGAGTTCGGTCCGAGAACGAGCGCCTGCGGGAGGAAGTGGCCGACCTCGAGCGCCGGTTGTCCGAGACAAAGGCGCTGCAGGTGCGGGTTGGCGAGTTGGAGCAGGCGCTCGGGATAGAACCGCCCGAAGATCTCGAGTCGGTGAACGCAACCGTGCTGGCGAGGGGTGTCTCCGAATTCGATCACATCCGCCTCATCGACAAGGGAAGCGCCGACGGCATCACGGTCGACATGCCGGTGGTCGACGAGGGTGGTCTGGTG
>JAHJML010000105.1 GCA_018821365.1 Actinomycetota bacterium
CCGACGGCGATGGCCGCGGCGTTGGCGGCCGGGTCGTCGGTGCCGCCGCCCGCCAGCACGGCGGCCTCGGCCCGATCGGGGAAGACCCCGGCGAGGTGGCCCAGGATCTGCCGCAGCCGGGTCGCCTTGGGAGCCGAGACCGGGTCGGCCAGGACCGGGACCCCGGCGCGGCCCGCCAGCATCGCCAGGACCGGTTCGGGCAGGTTGGCATCGATCACCCAGAGGTCGGCGCCGGCCGCCGCCACCATCGCCTGTTCCGCCCAGGCGGCGTCGGCGCCGTCGTAGATCGCCATGTCGGCCACCCCGACGACCAGTGACCCGTCGGGTGCCAGCACCGCCAGGTAGCCGGCCGTCTGGAGCCCGGGGCGGGTGATGAGGCCGGCGGTGTCCACGGCCTCGGCGGAGAGGGTGGCCCGCAACGAAGCGGCCGCCTCGTCGTCACCGACCAGCGAGCAGAGCACGACATCGGCACCGAGGCGGACCAGGTCGCGGGCGACATTGCAGGCGACTCCGCCGGAAGAGCGGGTCACCGTCGCCGGGTTGCTGGTGCCGAGGAGGGGGCTGTCGATCAGGTGCGCCTTGGTGTCGAGGTGAGCGCCTCCCAGGCATGCGATCCGCATCGAGCCGATGCTAGGGGTGAGGGGTCCAGCCCGACCGCCCGGGCCGTCTGCGAATCGGCCCCGGTACCGAGGGATAGGATGGGTGTCGGCCATGGCCGACGTATTCATCTCGTATTCGAGCGAGGATCGCAGCCGGATCTCCTTGCTGGCGGAACGCCTGGAGCAGGAAGGCTTCTCGGTGTGGTGGGACCGCGAGATCCCGGTGGGTCACGACTTCATCACCTTCATCTCCACCCAACTCGATGAGGCTGCCTGTGTGATCGTCGTGTGGTCCGCCGCCTCGGTGGCTTCGCCCTATGTCCGGTCAGAAGCCGAAGCGGCCCGGGTGCGAGGCGTGCTGGTGCCTGCTCTGATCGAAGCGGTGCCCATTCCGGTTCCGTTCAACCTCTTGCAGGGGGCCCGCCTCGCCGATTGGGACGGCGACCCGTCCGATTCCCAGTGGCAGAAACTGGTGATGGCGGTGCGTTACCGTGTTCCGGTCGAGTCCCGGGAGATGGCGAAGGAGGCCCCGGTCGAGGAGTCGGTCGCCGACTCCAAGGAACTGCCCGCCGATCTTCCGGCTGCTGCCGGTGACCTGCCCCTGGGACCCGGAATAGCCCTCTTGATCCAAGATGCAGACGACGCCCGGCGCAAGACCCACCCCTACCTGGGCCTCCACCATTGGCTGGTCGCCCTGCTCGATCGACACCCCGGCCTCGTGGCCCGCATGGAGCCGAGCCTCGATTGCCGCGCCCTCTCCAGAGAGTTCGATCGCAAGATGTCCGAAGAAGAGGATTATGGGGAGGCGATTTCGGCAGAGGAAGTGATCGAGCGGGCCGGACGCAGGGCCCGCGATCGCGAGGCGGAGCGGGTGTGGGAGAGCGATGTCGCCGCGGTGATCCTGGCAGCAGCGGGGTTGTCGGACGGTTGACCCGTCCAGTCGGACCGGGTGACTTTCGCCTCTGGCGACGTGCACCGATCCTCGCCACGATTCGAAGAGCAAACCAAGAGGAGGCGATGCCGATGGACTTTCAGACCGACGCCCAGCGCAAGACCTATGAGAAGGTCGCGGTTTGGATGAAGGAACTGTTTGGTGAGGGATTCCAGGCCATCCCGGGGAAACCGTTGTTCATCGTCCCGGTCGGGAGTTCCATCACCCAGGTAGCCGTCCACCCATGGGGGAGCGATGACGCCGTCATCGTCGGCATGGCATGGGTCGTCCAGGGTGTCGAGATCACCAAGGATCTCCTGCTCTACCTGCTGAGGACCAACACCAAGTTCCGCTTCGGCGGCTACGGCCTCGACGACGACGACGATATCTTCTTCTCCTACTCCATCGTCGGTTCGACCGCCGACAAGGAAGAGGTCAAGGCCCTGACCCTGGCGGTGGCCGGCACGGCCGACCGCGAGGACGATCAGATCGTGGCCAAGTGGGGCGGCATGACGGCCCTCGACAAGATGAAGGCGAGCATGTAGCCGCCCTTCCCCGGGTGGTCGGGACGACTTGAAGCTCTCACCGCCGGCGTGAGTTGGTGCCCAGGAGGGGGCTATCGATCAGGTGGGCTGTGGTGTCGAGGTGAGCGCCTCCCAGGCATGCGATCCCTCGACGCACCAATCCGACGAGTCGAGTGGCCGTCCGAGCAACAGAACGCTCAGGCCCCCGATCCCCGGACCTCTCCGCTCCAGATCAGCACCTCCCGGCTGTCATCGAGGTAGGTGGCCGTCCCGGCGGCCATCACCACTCCCTGGTGGATGCCCACCGTGGTGAGGGTGGCCCGGGCGGCGTCCTCGACGCCGGGCAGGGGGCCGGTGTCCTCGCTCCAGTGGCGACCGTCGCCCGAGAGCAGCACCAGAGGCAGGACGGTGCGGTCCTCTTGGGTGTGACCCACCGCCACGAACCCGAACTCGGTGGTGGCCACCGCCGCCAGTTCTCCTTCGAGGAGGGTTCCCGGATCGACCCGTTCCCAGGTGATGCCGTCGGGGGAGAACCAGGCGGCGGGGAATCGCCCGGCGTCCCCGAACTCCGAGCCGACGACCACCATCCCCGCCGGGGAGAGGGTGGCGTCGGCGATCACGAGATTCTGACTGGTGGATATCCCTTCGCCGGTGATCTCCGCCCGCTGCCAATCGCTCCCGTCGCCGGTCGTCCACACCGCCAACTCGTCGCCGGCGCCCCCCTGGTCGACGCCGAAGGCCCAGGCTGTGGTCCCGTCGGTGACGGCAGCGTCGAAGGCGGTGGAGATTCCGGGACCGGAGAAGAGGCCGTCCGGATCCTCGACCCGGGCCCAATCGGTTCCATCGGTCGACGTCCACGCCGCCCCGTCGAAGACCGGGAGTTCCATGACCCCAAAGTCGGGCACCACTTGAGCGGAGCCCACCGCCACGAGGACGCCCCCGATCGCCACGACATCGACGATCTCCTCGTCGCGATCGCCGCCGAGGTCGGGGTCGTCGATCCGCGCCCAATCCCCGGTCGCTCCGGCGCCCAACCAGACCGCCCCGTCGAGGTCGTCGGTGGGGAAGGTCCACATGTTCTGGACCTGGGTGGGCTCGGTGCCCGATTCCCTCCACGACCCGACGACCACCAGATCGTCACCAAAGGTGGTTGCGGCGACCGCCCATTCGTCGAAGGAGCCCGGGAAGGGGAGATCGGACTGCTCTTCCCACGCCGAGCCGTCCTCCGATACCCACACTCCGGCATCGGAATAGTGATCGGTCTGCAGCAGTCCCCCGAGATCGTGGCTGCGACCCAGCACATCCACCTCGGTGAAGGCATAGGCAGACTCGCCCCATGAGGAGAGCAGCCGCACGGGGACCTGAATGACCTTTCCCTGCTGGATGATCGCGAAATCGGGCGCCAGGGAGGCGATCACCTCCGGGGCGCTCCAGGCCACCTCGGGAGGTGGAGGAGTGGTCGTGGTCGTGGTCGTGGTCGGCGGGAGGGTGGTGGTGGGTGCGGTGGTGGTGGTGGCCGGGGATCGGGTCGTCGTGACCGACGGAGCCGTGGTGGTGACGGCTTCGCTGGTCGGCACGGCCGACTGCCCGTCACCACAGGCGGAGGCCACCACTACCAAGCCGATGACCGACACCAAGAACCTGGTGCGCAACATGTCTGCTCTCCTGGTCGCGGCCGCCTTGCCGAATCATGCTCCGAAAGACGGCCCGTGTCCAAAGCGCCGTCCCCACCCGGTCGGTGCGGCGCCCCGGGCCGGAAGGGGAGCAGTGGACCGGCCCGGTTCGGCGGCGGCGGTAGTCTCAGCAGCGATGGCCGGTTCCAACTCCCTCAACTGGATGGAGACCCTCGACGCCTTCGGGGTGGATTGGTCTGCTCCCTTCGTGGTGGCCGGCCCCGATGCCGCCGCCCTCGCCGGCGAATGTGCCCGCCGCGGCTCGGCCGGCATCGCTGCCGAGGGGGCAGATTGGGTGCTGCTGGGGCCCGACGCCCTCGCCGAGACCCCCGGATCGTGGATGGATCTCCCCGCCGGCATCGCCGGCACCGTCATCCTGCGGCGGGCGTGGGCCGACCGCCCCGGCCTGTCGGATGCGGCTGCGGCGGGCGCGGCCCTGGTTGCCGACGGAGGGAGGCTGTTCGTGGCCGACCTGGACGTCGACCGCCTGCTGACCGGCTCGCCGGTCCACTACCCCTACCAACTGCGGTTCACCCTCGACCCGGCGGCTGCCGCAGCCCTGGTCGCCGGCACCGCGGCCACGGCCGACCTCGCCCTCGAGGTGGGCAGGACCGGTCTGCGGTCGGCGATGGGGGTGGTTGTGGACGAGGTGCGGGCCACCTACGCCGAGGCGGCCGACTACTGGATGGCGGTTCGGGACGGGGCATGGCCCTCGCTGGCCGGCACCCCGGCCGACACGAGGAGCGTCCTGCTGGAGAACCTGGCTGCCGAACTCTCCCGGATCGCCCCGATGGGGGGGATCGTCGAGCGCCGCCCGTGGTTCGCCGCCACCGGCATCCGGGTGTGAGTCACCCGAAGTGGGCTTCGAGCACCTCGGAGGCCGCCGGGACGATGGCCTCCCAGTCGGCATCCGGTGACTTGGACAGCGTCACGAAGTCGGCCGACATGAACACACTGGTGACACCGTCGATGGCCAGCAGCGGCGCCGCCACCGGATCGTCGGTGGGTTGCCCCGCCGCAAACGCCTTTGGCACCTCGAAGGTGGCATCTACCGTGAACTTGAGTGCGTTGGGGTTGGGGGTGGCACTGGGCACAACCGGCATGGTGTTCCTCGATCGCTTCGCAGCGGAATCGTAGCGGGAGGCCCGATGCACACCGGGGCGGACGTCGGCGGCACCTTCACCGATGTGGCGGTGTGGGACGGAACC
>JAHJML010000317.1 GCA_018821365.1 Actinomycetota bacterium
GCCTCACGTGGGCACACGTTGCCGCTGTGGAGATCGCCACGATAGTGTGACCAATGGACGTGAGGATACCAATCCGCCGTGTTCGCGGGCGGCGAAACGATGAGCGTGCCCAGAGACTCGCCTTGTTCGACCTGATCACCGACTGCCACGACAATGTTCGATCTTTGTGTTTCATTGACCGTGTCGTCGGCGGTGTCCGGCTCGAAAACCACGAAGGAATGCCACTGCCCCGAGCGGATGTCGACGCTCGTCATGCGATGACCGTTGGTCTCGTTGATTTTTTCAAGCACTTCGGTGACTTGCCCACTGATCGGGGCAACGATGGCGAGGTTGCTTGTGTTACATCCCAGATCGATCCCGATGTGATCCGGCGGTCGGTACGGTTGGCCGAGGTTGACCAGGTCGAGTGAGGATTCGGCCACGGGAAGGATCGACGGCACGGGTGTGTCGTCGACGGGCGGGGTTTCGTCTCCACAGCCCAAGCAGGTCGCACACCATACAACTGTGAAGAGACCGGTGATCGAACGTCGAATGAAAATGCCTTTGCTCATGAGCACGCTCCAAAACGCGCGTTGCGTGGTCGATTGCGCACGAAAACCGCAATCAGCGTTCAAACGTCTCAACCTTTGAGATGGTGGTGCTGGTTGTGATGAGTCCAATCACCCGATCTGCGCCAATATTGAAGGCGTTTGTGAGAGCTTGTCTTCATCCGCACGTCATATCCTCGATGTTGACTTCGACCAGGATGGTATACACGAGGCAATCATCGCTGGCTTCAGGTTTTCTTGGACGGGAGCATCCATCGTGGGATTGGCAGACTAACCTCAAGGCAGGCTCCGATAACCGCGCTCCGCCGCTAAGGGACCGCATTGCTCATGATAGCCCGCGAGGGCGGATCCACGTCCACCGTACCATGTAATAGAAATGGATTGACGCTGACAACCAACGCTGAGATTGTGCAGCAGGATTGAATTGAGATGGTGACGCAACAGATCCATGAGAAGAGGCGCATGGTCGGCAAACCCACAGTTGGGCTGGCCATTGCAGCGGTACTGCTGCTGGGGGGATGTACGGCGACTCCGTCTGTCAACGCGGACGTAGACAAAGCTGGCTACGAGAACCTCCCGGTGGCGGAGCCGGCCGCCGAGGTTCCGACCCCACCCGTTTTCGCCGGTTGGGCACCGCCCACCCCGGAGCTTCCTCACGGAGCGAGGCAGATCGATGAGGGCTACTACTTGAGCCCGATGATCTATCCAAATGACATCCCTGCTCTCAAGGCGTTGGATATCCAGGTTGTCTTGAGCGCGAGCGTGCCCGATCCGAAGACCGCCTACCTTTTGGCTCAGGCGGGCCTTCTGCATATTCGCGTTCCGATGAGTGATACCTTTCGGTTTGCCGACGAGATACTGGCCATCACCGCCCAATACCAACCCGAAGAGGTTTTCATTCATTGCACCCATGGCGCCGATAGAACCGGTGCTATCACCGCCTTTTTGCTGGTCATGCGGCACAAATGGAGAGTCGCGGACGCGCTCTATTCGGTGCTCTACCGAGCTGAACAAGACACCGATGGGCTACGACGGGTGTTGAGTGAGTTCTGCATTGAGGACCGACGAGAACCGGATGACCCTACCGTGGGTTTCTATTCGCTTGCTCGAGCGGACGCCGTTGGGGGCCTGAAAGCGAGGTCCAGCGGTTATCGGAGACTCGTCCGAACCACGCTCGAACAGATGATTACGCCGTTGAGTAACGGGTTGTGTGACGACTGAACGGCAAAAAACTTCACCGGTCACATGGTAGTTGGCGCTCTCGACAGCAGCGCTACTGATGCGCAGTCCTCTTCGTCGATACTGGCGCTCTCGACAGCAGCGCTACTGATGCGCAGTCCTCTTCGTCGATACTGGATCTCGCAAAGAGCCCGACAAACGTCCTTCTGTGTTTGCCATATTTATTGACGTTGCGTTCATGCATTGGAGCCTCCATTGATCGTCCCAGTTCGCGCCAGATCGGTGTCACAATCTCTCAACGCAATCACTATGCCGCTCCACCTCGGGGCATCGCCGATTTGCAGTGTTCTCCGCAATTTGAGCGGGTTTTCGCTGTCTGCTGAACGACGCGGACAGGTCCGATCGGACACAAAGTGAACAATCGGTGGAAAGCGCTGTTGTCAAGCGCTGAAACACACGAGATGATTCGTCCTGCTTGTAATTGTCCTCTCATCCGTTGAAAACGCGTCAAGGAGGATTTGCACGTTCGGCTTCTTCGGATAATGATCCAATGGCGCCATGAGAGACGATCC
>JAHJML010000250.1 GCA_018821365.1 Actinomycetota bacterium
GCAATTTTATTCTTGGATATGAATATATAAGAACAATAGTCACACTATCAAGACTTGGACAAGTATCGTTACTTGTTTTTAATGTTGCAGTATATGTAATATCATTTCCAACTGATTTTAAAGTAGTGTTAGCAGGAAATATACCTCCCCCGTCATCTGCATCAGAATTTGCATGTAGTGCACCATAAGCAGTTGACGTACAGGTTGCATTGACAGTTGCATTATCAGTGTGGTTTGGGTAACTTGTCCATCTCATTGGTCCGACAATAAAATTATATTGATTAAAGTATAAATCACCTCTGTAGACGTTTAACTTTTGAGTTGCACCAATTGCTTCTTTTGCTACAACATATTTTATGGATAATTCTTTATCTTCTATTGTCCATATTTTACCTGGATCATTCACTGTTATTGCTATTTTACTATTATCAATTGGTAAGTCATATCCAAAATTTTTAAACTCAGTTTTAAAATTTACCAACGTTGATGATAATTCTGCTTGGAGTAATGTTGACGCACTAAAAAGACAGCCTATTCTGAAAATTCCACTGTATGTTGAAGAAGCAGGATATTTGGACGGCTTTAATCCATTTTTATATGTTTTAGAAGATGAGAGTCCTGCAATTGTTGCATTTCCAGGATAATCGACAAGAGATCCAAAATGAAAATACCCTTGTGGTAATTTTTGATTACGTGCAAATCCATTTATAAAAAAGCAATCATCAGCATCTGTTTCATTAAGAACACAAAATTCTGGATGAAAGTTTGGATCATCAACCTTTTGTGAAATTACTTCAGAAGCTTTCCCATCAATCCACAGGTCAAGTTTGCCAGTTTTATCATTCCAGCTTATCTGGACATAATGCCATGTATGTGCCTTCCATCCCCATCCTGTTTTTGTAAGATCAACACTTACGTCATGTCTTGGATAGAGCCTTTTAGGATCAGCATCTCCTTCAAAAACAGCACCATACCAGCCCTCTGTTGAGCTATGACAAATAGTGTAATAAAGTCTTGAAACTCTTAGAATTCCAAGAGCATTTTTGTAAACCAGCATTTGTATACCTTCGTTGTAAGGTGATGTTTTAAATCCAGGATATGCATTTGTACTCGTTTTGTTTTCACTTTTTGTTAAAACGCTTAGAATACCAAGTGGTAATTCTGGAGCAGAGTCACCAGTTGAAATACCAATACTTTCTTCTGGTTTTATCCAGAAAGATATGCTACCTTCATAATTACCAACATGCCCAAATAGTGATTCATCTCTCAAATTTTTATTTTCACCATGTGCAGAGTCGGCATAATATTGAATTCCTGATAAACCTGGGTATTGTAACGTCCTGGAAACAACACCATCATGAGCAAGATTAAGATTTTTTGCTGATGTACCTCGAATATCAATGTCAAATTTCATTTTAGTGACTGTTATGCCTGCTTTTGCGTTAGGAACAGTTGTGGTTGTTGTAAAATTTGGTATATAATCTCCAGATACCCCATTTCCTTCTGGCTCAATTCCTCCAGAGAATGGATTTCCTCCATATGCTGCAAGATTAGCTTTTGCTACTGGATAAGATATTGTCTTATTAATCAAAGCACCATTATTCAAAAATTCTCTCTGGGTTGAATGTCTCATTAATTCAGCCATTTTAACAACCGCTGTTAATGACATACTTCCGACTATTTTTGTTCCGCTTTCTGCTGTTATCTGTCCTAGAGAAGTTATTCTTATCGTACCATGATTGTCAAAAGAGAGTTCTGTTGTATGTGTAGGCTTTGAAGAATCAAACAGTAATCCCTTTGAAACTCTTCTATAATTATGCTCATTTGGATTAAAAAAATTCTCTGTAGCATTTGGATTAAAATTACTCTTTAAAGCATCTCTACAAGCTTGATTCCAATCCTCGGTTGAGATACCAGTAGGTGCAACTGTAAAATTTCCTGAAAGCCCATCTATAACTGCCTCAAATTGTCTTCTATTGGTATATTTTTTACTATTTCTACTATTAATAATTGCTTGTGCTATATTTGTGGCTTTTGCCTTATCACTAAAATCAATTGAACAAGTTGTAGTTCCTATAGCCATTACTTTCTGTGATTTCACAGTAAAATTTCCCGTATGAACTGTTTCTCCTACGGTTTCCGTCTCATATTTATCTGAGCCTTTCATACTATCGAGATTATAGAAAACTGCTTTACCTTTAATATTTTCAATAAGGCTTGCAATAAGCTCAATTGATGCAGTATTAACATCAATAGGAGATCTTCGTTCTCTATAAAATATTGCTGGTACTTGTTCTCTATAAATTTCTGTGTTCGTCATTGGAAAACTTGCGTATGCTGCTACTGTCGCATGATTAATCCAGCTATCAGTTGTTAAATTGTTTAAAAATTTTGCTTTATTTGCATCATCGACTCCAGCCCAGCTTTTGACCTCTTTTTCTAAAGCTTCATGTGATACAGGCGAAGATGGAGAGTAGCCATCAGGTCTTATTTTTTTTATATATGCAGTAAGTTCTGCAGTATCAGAAGATATTCCACATCGCCTTGCCAGTGATCTTAATATATTTTGCATTACTTCATTTGAAAGACTCTGATTTCCGCTAATAGCTGCAATATGGCTATTGACATTAAGTCTTCCGTTTGAATTTTCTATCTTTAGTGCATATGTTGTTCCATCTTTCTCATAACGTCCATATACATCATATCTTACACCGGTTTCGCTATATTTCCCATTTGTATTGGGTCTTTCAAGTCCAAGACTCCCTGAATATGAATAATTTCCATTTATTCCTTCATAGAAAGAGAGAAGATGACATGCAGAAGATGCTGACCTTAAATCACTGTATGTTCCATCATGTGTTGTTCCTTGTTTTCCTGCATCATAATAATCACTTGGATATTTTAGAGTATTATTATTACTATCACCATCTGGAGGAGCTGGATACTCAATTTGCCAGCAGTTGTAGTTAGTACGATTATAAACAGTTCTTCTTCCAAAGTTATTTCCGCTTAAAACACCATGCCAACGAATATGACCTTGTTCTATTGTTTCTTGCCTTAAAATAGCCAAAGCTCTGTCTAGGCCTGCATATGCTGCCAGCTTAGCATCAACTATATTGCAATAATTACTTGTTGCCATCCTGTTGAAAACCATTGTACGTGCAAAAACGATTGCCATTGTAGATAATGCCATCATTACAGTGACAACGACAATTAAGCTCATGGC
>JAHJML010000106.1 GCA_018821365.1 Actinomycetota bacterium
AACTCACGGACCTCTGCCAATGGCAGACCCATGACATTCGACGGCGATCCCCGGATCTCGGCGATGAACCAGCCTGCCACGGCCTGGATACCGTAGGCCCCCGCCTTGTCGTACGGCTCCGGGCCCGATACGTACCGCTCGATCTCCTCGGAGGTGATGTCGACCAGCCGCACCGCGGTGACGGCCAGCCGGTCGAGGACCGCGCCATCGCTCGCCAGGACGACGCCGCTGAGCACGTCGTGCCAGCGCCCAGACAGGAGGCCCAGCATGCGCCGGGCGTCGTCGGTGTCTGTCGGCTTGCCCAGCAGCAGGCCATCCACCCTGACCATGGTGTCGGCGGCGAGGACGGGCCGCCCGGGGTGGCGGGCGGCGACGTCGGCAGCCTTGCGGGCGGCGATCATCACCACGGCCTGATCGGCCGGGGTGTCCTCCGGGAACGACTCGTCGGCGTCGGAGGGATCGATCTCCACCGGGATGCCGACGGTCTCGAGCATCTCCCGGCGGCGGGCCGATGCCGAAGCGAGCACGAGCGGCGAGGTCCAGTCGGCCGTGGACCGAGTCTCGCGGCCACCGGCGACGCCGAGGCGATTCAGGAGATCGAGCACCCGGGTGCGCAGTTCGTCGCGGATGGGAGCGATCCCGGTGGGGGAGAGGCCGGCGGGGTCGGGGATCGGCCAGTCCTCGTAGGCGACGCCGGGGAAGACCGGGCAGGTGTCGCCGCACCCCATGGTCACCACGACGTCGGCCTCGCGGACCACCTGATCGGTCCACCGCTGCGGGGTCGCGCCCCCGATGTCTACGCCCGCTTCGGCCATCGCCGCCACTGCACCCGGGTTGACCACGGCGGCGGGGTCGGATCCGCCCGAGGCGACCCGGACGGCGTCACCGCCGAGGTGACGGGCCCACCCGGCGGCCATCTGGGAACGCCCGGCATTGTGGACGCACAGGAACACGATCGACGGTGTCATGGGTGCCTTTGTAGCAGCCCCGGGAGGCCCCCTCCGGCCCGCGCCCGATCGTTGCTCAGTCGGGTTGCCCTCTCTCCCGCCCTGAGGGACGGCGCGAGTTTCGTATATGAGCGGGCCTTCATGTGCGACCGCGGCCCCGCTTGAGGGACGGCGCGAGTTTCGGAAGTGTCGGGGGACCCTGAACCAAGACACTCGGTCCGTTCGGTTGACGAGTGCCGCGGTTCTGCATTGTGGACCTCTGTTGCGGAGGCCACAATTGGGCTTGTGGGGGTATCCAAGCTCTCTCACTCGATCGTGGCGATCAACCCCCAGGCCCAACCCGTGACTTCGACAATGATGGCGCCTGCCATCGGTACCCGTTACGGCGGTTCACCCGATCCTCCGACACCTCCCCGTTGCCGGCGCCGCACAGCACTTCGGCTTCTGCGGACATCAGTGATTCGGCGAAGCTGCGGATCATCTCCCGCAGCAGATCGTTCCCCTCCGACTCGAGCTGCTTGCGCAGCCACGCCAATGGGTCCATGCTCGTGTTGATCACCGCGTTCCTCCTCACGGTCGCCTGTCAGTGCCTGTGAGGCTGACGCGGTGATCACCTACTCAGCGGCATTTCCCTCCGCCATGCACCACGAACATGGACGCAACTCACCCCAGAATCTGCGACTCGTTAGCCTCGACCCGTTGAGGGCGGCCCCTCAAACCAGATACCAACGCGGTCGAGTCGATCAACGCCAGGATGCGCCGAGCCCCCCGAGCCAGGGGCCGTTTCCCCACCGGGGGGGCCGCCCTCAAATGCCTCTACCTGGTGGTGCGTAGTCTGGACCCAACCGGCGACGGGAAGAAGCGCTGGACGATGAGATGGAAACCCGCCCTCGACGCCTTCGCCATCGCCTTCGAAGGCCGGCTCTTCCCCACCAACTAGAACAATGCCAACAGCCACTTACACCGAAAGACTGACAGTCCCGGTCTCGGGGCCGAGTGGGCCCTCATCGGTGGGCTCAGGCGGCTGTTGGGAGGGTGAGTTCGAAGATGCTCTCTCCTGCCTGGTGCCGGTAGGTGAGGTCTCCGTCCATGAGCCGGGCGAGGTAGCGGGAAATGGTGAGACCCAGGCCCAACGAAGCAGTCAATCCGGGGTCCTGGTTGGCTCGCTGGTAGGGCTCGAAGATGTGTTGCAGTTGGTGTTCGGTTATGCCGGGCCCGTTGTCGCAGACTCGCACCAGGGCGATCGCACCGTCATCGCTAAGGTCGATTCGAATCTTGTCTCCACCGTACTTGAGGGCGTTGGAGATCAGGTTGCGGAGTATTTGACGGACCCGGGCCGGGTCGCCTTTCGCCCGGGCCGAAGACCCGATGAGTTCGATGTGTCCCGCGTCTTGCTGGTTCCAGACCTCCAGTACTTGTGCGGTTTGGGCTCGCAGATCGACGGGAACCTGGGCAACGGTGAGCCCCCCTGCTTGGGCTTTGGCGGCCACCAGCAGGTCGTCGACGATGTTGGAGAGGTCGAGGCCCTCTTCGGCGATCAGCCGGATCATCTCTTTCCGCTCCTCGGGTGAGAGGCCCGAATCCTGATCCCGGAGGACCTGGGCGAAGCCGATCACCGCAGCGAGGGGGGTTCTCAGTTCGTGGGAGACCGAAGCGATCAACTCGTCCTTGGCGCGCAGTGA
>JAHJML010000245.1 GCA_018821365.1 Actinomycetota bacterium
AGCTGGTGACCATGATGCACCGCTTGCGCTCCAGGTCGAGTTCCCGATTGATGCGGATCATCACGCGTCGCAGTTCGATGGCCAGCGGCGATTCTATGTCGAAGTCCAGCCCCTTGCGCTTCTTCTTCCTCACGAATTCTCCCGTCCGTTGCGAAGCCCGCGGACCTATTGGAAGCGTGGATAGACCCAGAGCAGCCCCACGGCTGCCAGGATCAGGATGACGATCACGATTATGAACCACAGCAGTACGCGCCTGCGCCGGAGATTGTCGAAGGGACCGTCGTCGACGACCGGCAGGGCGCCGATCACCTTCAGCTTCAGGGTCGACTCTATCTGCTGCACCGACTTGAATGACCGGTCGAGCATCTCGGCCAGCAGGACGAGCCCCACGCCGATGGCCAATGCGAGTGCGATGCCCATCATGGCGAGCTTCTTCTTGTCCGGCTCGATGGGACCGAACGGCATGCGGGGTTCCCGTCGCACCTCGATGCGGTAGCCGATCTCGGACATGCTGGCGGCCAGGCTGAGATTCTCCCGGGTGATGTCCTGTTCGATGTTGTGAAGCATGCTCTGGGCCGATTCGACTTCGCTCTGCAGGCGGCTGAGATTTGCGGCTTGTTCGGGTTGGCGGGTCAAGAAGTTCCGATATTCCTCCACCTGTTCGCTGAATCGCGCGGCGACCCTGTCCAGCACATCGCGGTAGTTGAGGGTGTAGAGGTACATGGTGACCGTGCGTCGTTCGGCCCCGCCGAGTTGGGGGTATTCCTCGGCTATCCGGCGGCTCAGTTGCGAATCCAGGGACAGACGCATGGTCCCCAGCAGGTTCTGAGTATCCCGGCCCTGCCGCGCGGTAAGGGCCGTGACGATCTGGTTGTACTCGAGATCCGCGAGGTCGCGCATGATGGCCAGCACATCGGCTTCCCGGCCCACCAACGGCTCCAGCTGGCCTACCGCCGGCAGGACAGCCCGAGCCGCCTCGCGGCTCTGGGTGATGTCGGTGAACTCCAGTTCCTCGATGCGGTGGCGAAAATCGGAGAGCAGTCCCTCGGCCTGGGCCAGGTTCTGCTCGTTGACCGGATTGCCGACGAGAGAGGTAGAGAGCATCGAGCGCTGGAACGCGGTGAGACGCTCCTGGGCGTTCTCGAGCGCGTCAATGTAGATCTGGCGCTGCTCGTTCAGGAAGTCCCGCGTAGTGGTAGTGACTTCGAGGCGCCCGGCCTGCTCCTCCTCCAGAAAACGGTCGAGGATCTCGCGCGCCAGCCTGAAGGCCAGCTCCGGCCTTTCGTGGCGCACGCCGATGGTGAAGATCTGGGATTCCTGGTTTCCGACCCGGATGCTCTTCTCGAGGGTGGAGACCATCCGGTCCATCAACACGCCCTCGACGGGCTTTCCGGCATTCGTGACCTGGCCCGCCTCCACGAGGCCGGGCAACATGTCCAGGACCGTGAGATCGAGCTCGGTCACGACGCGCTGCAGGAAGATCGGGCTGGTGACGATAGTGCGGATCAGGGTCATGGTCTCGCGATCGGCGTCGCGCGAACTCCGGTATCGCGGCATGCCCTCGGTGAGCGTCCGCGCCGCGGTCGCTTCCTGGATCACACGCACTTGCCCGGCGGAGAAATAGATGGGTCGCATGGTCTTGATGGCCACGTAGGCCATCCCCAGACAAAGCACGAAAGGGATTAGAAAGAGCCACTTGCGGCGCATGAACGTGCGCAGCAGGTCGGCGGGGTTGAAACCTGCACCCTGCTGCTGCTCGTCGTCGTCGTACTGATCCATGATCATCATCAAGCCTCGATCTTGCTGGTGGCCTCGCCGCTGGGGCGGAGGGATCGCGAAAGCCAGCCCAAGTTAGCGCAACTCGTCCCCCAGTTCAATCTCGCATCAAGCCGCTGTGTTAACCCGCGGAGACGTGCAGCTCGAAGGCGACACCGCACAGCGACGGAGCAATGGGCAAGGAACTTCGATGTCCTCACAGCCACGGGATCCCGGCGATGTGAGCCGGAAGCTGATGCTGGGACTCTGCGCTCTCCTGACGCAGATTTCCTGCACGGCCGGCCCCGGCCGCACAACCGATCCGGCGGGCGGCGAACCGCCCCCGATCACCGTCGCCGGAACCTATCCGGTCGAGCTGGCGACTTTCATGGACGTCGGCACCGGCACGTTCACCTGGCGCTGGAGCCCACCGGACTCGCGATCGTCGCAGCCTGCCACCCTGATCACGGACGGCCGGCACTGGTCGTGGCGGCTCGTTGCCGACGCCGTGGACGCGGGACTGCCTGAGCGCATATGTCTGGCGCCTGATGAA
>JAHJML010000011.1 GCA_018821365.1 Actinomycetota bacterium
CACCAGGCGGGTCGCCCACGGTTCGGGGACCCAGGCTCCTTGTATCCCGCCGGCGCGGAACGTCTCGAGGGTCTGTGCATTGGCTTGAGGGAGGATGGAGACATCGCCACCACCCTCGAGGGTGGCCTCGAAGCCTTGCTCGGCCAGCCAGGCGCGCAGGGCGACGTCCTGTGTGTTGCCGAGGGCCGGGGTCGAGATGGTGGTCCCTCGCAGGTCGGCGACGCTCTGGATCTGGGGAGCCACCACCAGGGAGGCGCCTCCCGAGGTGCTGCCGGCGACGATCCGCACCGCCGCGCCGTCGGATTGGGCATAGGCGTTGATGGCGGGATTGGGGCCCATGAAGGAGAGATCGACGGCATTCGTGAACAACGCCTGCACCGCATCGCCTCCGGCGTTGAAGGTGGCGGTCTGCAATGCGACATCGCCGAGTTCCTCCTGGAAGTAGCCCTCTGCCACCCCGACGATCGCCGGGGCGTGGGTGACGTTGGCGAAGAACCCGAGGCGGACCACGACGGGGTCGGCCGCCTCGCCCGGGGCCGGGGTGGCGGCGCACCCGGCGGTCAGAATGGCGGCGACGGCCAGCGCCCTCCAGGCGTTCGGACGGTGGATGTGATGTGACACGGGAACGACCTTCCTATAATCCCGATAATGTCACTAAGGATTATCGAGTATGTGACAGGGGGAAGCATACGACAGAAGTCGGGGGAAAGTCAATATTGCCAATCGACCAAATGATCTCTACTCTTTGAGTTGGGTATGTGGATCACCGCCAAGACCGACTACGCCACCAGAGCCGTCCTGGCGATGGTGCTGGCGGGCGAGGGCGGGCATCCGATGAGGCTGAGCGAGATCGCCGAACGAACCGCCGTTCCTCCGTCGTACCTGGAGCAGATCATGTCCCAACTGCGCGGGGCGGGGATCGTGCGTTCGGAGCGTGGCCCTGCCGGCGGGTACCGCCTCAACCACCCTCCCCAGGAGATCACCCTCGAGCGGGTGGTCCGGGTGTTCCAGGGGCAACTCGCCCCGATCGCCTGCGCCACCCGATCCTCGCCCGAGCCCTGCCCCATGGACGCCGCCTGTTCGCTGAGGGAGGTGTGGCAGGAGGTCCGTGACGCCACCATCGCCATCCTCGAGAGCGTCGACTTCGCCACCCTCGCCGAACGGGCCGGTGGGGCCTGGGTGGATCCTTCCCTCCTCGCCCCGGCACCCCCCGCCACCGGTTGAGCGTTTCCCGGGGGTTCCGGGCTTCCCGTTCCCGGGAGGCACGACTACCGTTTGCGCCGTAGGCGCCCGTAGCTCAATCTGGATAGAGCGTCTGACTACGGATCAGAAGGTTGGGGGTTCGAGTCCCTCCGGGCGTGCCGAGCGAAACTCCTGCGTGAGCGGGGTTTCTTCCTTCACGCCCTTCGCGACGCCTGCTTCTGCCTCGGGGGTTGGGTGGTTGCGGCCGGTGGGCGGGCAAAGGGGTCACGAAGTGCTCTCCCCCGCTTGCGGGGGAGATGCCCCCAGAGGGGGCAGAGGGGGAGCGCAGGCCCTCTGGTGGCGTGCCCGGGGGAGATACCCCCGGAGGGTCCAGGGTCCTAGGGTTCGACGACCGAGGCGGTGAAGAAGCCGAACAACCACCCGTTCTCGATGATCCCGTCGACGATCACGGCCTGGAATATCTCCGATTCGAGGTCCTGTTCATCGCCTGCACGCCCTCCGAAGGGGCACTGCGAGCCCGTGTCTTCCGTGCGGAAGTAATGCGCCTGGATGGTCCCGGTGATGGTTTGGGTGTCGGGGTCGAATGTGAGGTCGGAGCCGGTCAGCGTGTAGACCTCGTGGAACGTGCAGTCGGGGGTGACGTCGCCTCCCCCGAGGGTGAACCCGAGGTACGTCTGGTCGGTGTCGTTGGCGTAGCGGGTCACCTCCACCTCGGTGCCCCGAATCACGAGTTCGATCTCGTTCTCATTGACCCGCCAGACCGGGGTGTTGCGCGGCTCGGGATATGTGAACTCACCGCCCAGCACGATCTGCTCGGCGACCTCCACCGGGAACTCCTCGGTCACGGAGTCGCCGTCGGGTGACACGGCCGTGATCGCCACGACGTGGTTGCCGGGCTCGTCGTAGGAGTGAGCGATCGGGAACGGCTCGGTGAACTCCGCCGCCGTGTCGGCGGGGATCTGGACCTCGACGGGATCTGTTCGATCGTCGAAGTCCACCGTCACCGTGTAGCCCCGAAAGCCGGTGGCCGCAGCCACGATCCCACCCCGCACCCGGACCAGCCACGTGCCAGCCTGGCCGGGCGACAGCGAGGTCGGCGCGTTCCTCACGCGAACCGTCACCGGGAGGGGCTCTCCCGTGATCTCGATGGGCAGGACGTCGATGGACCAGGGCCACACGCCGGCTTGGTGGACGTCGGATGCTTCGTAGACGCCCACACGCCCGATCCCGGGCTCGTCCCAGATCACCCGTACGGTACGACCGTTGGTCTCCACGGCCGCAGCCGGCCAAACCCGGAACCTCAGATCGCGGACCCGGATCTGGTCGGTCTCGACGGTGAAGACCGCCTCCTCACCTACCGCGACCGAGGAGGGGCCGGACAGCAGTGCGAACGGACCGGGGGGGTTGTAGTGCAACACCGTCATGGCCGACGAGGTGGCCCCTCCGGCATCGGTTCCGATGAGTTCGACCACCGTATCCGCGGTGATCGGGTCGATGGTCCATGTGATGGGAGGCCTCAGAGTGCTGTCGAACACTTGCTGGCCTGTGACGCCGCCGACGGCGTAGTCGATCACGACCGGCTCTTCGCCCCCGGTGAAGCCGAGTGTGATCAGTGGCCGCTGGTCACAGCAGTAGCCACCCGGCCTGTCGGCGTGAACCGCCACGACGAAGCCCTCGACGACGAAGATCCTCCTGGCAGCGAACGCCGTGGCACCGGTTGCCGGGTCGTAGGCATCGACGGTGAGCGTGTACCGGCCGGGCCGCATCCCGGTCACCTGAGCGCGATCGGGCCGGTCGTACGGACCGAGCAAGGCGCCGTCACCGCCGTAGAGGTTCCATGTGTATTCGACGAAGTGGGGCTGACGAGCTTCGAATCCGACAGCCGAGTACTCCCCACTGACCGCCTCGTCGCGGGTGGTCACCTCACCCGGCCCCACGATCCGCACCACCCGGGGCGCCGGCTCGTCGCGCTCTCCAAGGATCAGCTGTCCCTGCTCGGCGATCAGCGGGGACTCCTCGGGCGCACTCTCGGGATCCTCCCCGCCGATCGACAAGTCCACAGGAGGCACGCCGGCGATACCGAGTATCTCGCTGACCTTGCCGTGGAGGAGGGCCATGTCCGAGAACGACGTGACGGCGGAGACGAACTCGCCGCGCTCCACCGCCCCGCCGATGATCTCCTGTGAGCCGTCGTCGGCGATGTGGAGCAGCCAGAGATCCTCGGCCGTCCCATCGGCAGGCAGTGGCAACACCACGAGCACCGGCTCGGCCGGGTGCTCCGTCGCCGTGATGCTCAGCGCGGGCCCGACGAACGTCGTCCCTTCCGGAGCGACCAGCACCGATGTATCCATGGTCTCGGCTGTGACGGTGGCGCCGGCAGGGAGGGCCCCGGCGGGGACGTCCACGCCGGAGCCGTCACCCAATGTCAGAGTGAGCCCGTCGTCGCCCACTTGACCCGACACGGCGAGGGTGGTCGTCGTCACGGCATCCGTGGTCGTCGTCCCGGCATCCGTGGTCGTCGACGACTGGAACACCAGGCCGCCGTCACCGCCGCCGCTGCAACCGGCACCGACCAGCGCCCACACGACCATTGCGAAGAGCAACCGTACGCGCGACATGCAGCCATTGTCGCATCTGATCGGGCAGGGCGCCGGAACTGATGCCGGACGTGGAGCCTCCACTGGGAGACCGCCGACGCTCGCGACCCCCGAGATCGTGCCGGGGGTAGTCGGAGTCTCGATGTGATCGGGAAAGGGTCGATCCTCGAAGTAGAGCTCGAGGGCCTCGCGGAGGTTCCTGAGGGCCCCCTCCACGGTGTTGCCCTGACCGGCGACCGCGGTTTCCAGGCAGCGCGCGACGTACCAGGGCGCTTCTTGGGTGACGGCGGCGGTGAATCACCTGGCTGAGCCAGAGTCTGCGGTTCGCTAGGCCGTTCCCCCCATTCGTCTCAAGTGGCCCGGAGCCATTGGGCCGGATCAGGATAACCAGCCATGGAGGTGTTGTGGTGCTGATTTGGGTGCCGGAATAGGTATTGTTAAGGTATATGTTAGTGTACCGATCAAGTCCTGATGTGGGTATTGAGACCCTAGAATCGCCGTCCCGGATTTGGCACGCTCTTGGGGAGAGGAGGAGGCCTCGTGTCGAGCACAACGAAGTCTCGATCTGAACGAGCACACAGAAGCACCGTCACATCGACGATCGCGGATGTCGCCATGTATCTGCAGGAGGTCCTTGGCCAGAAACTGGTTGCTTACCTCGCCGATGTCTCCGGTCCCAAGACGGTTGGGCGGTGGGCCTCCGGTGCGCAACACCCGCGGCCGGACGCGGAGCAGCGTTTGAGGGCTGCGTACCAAGTGTTCGCCTTCCTTCAGTCCGGCGACAGTGCCCATACCGCTCGTGCCTGGTTGATCGGCCTGAATCCGCAACTAGATGACGAGTCACCTGTGACCGCGATTCGGGATGGGCGCCTACGCGATGTCATGACTGCTGCGAAGTCATACTCCGCGGGGGGGTAGACGAACATGCCTGTGCGCGAGGTGGAGTCTCCGGCACAAGGCATCTGGCGCATCGGGAAACGCCCGGATCCTCTTGAAGTCGCACCGCCACTGTCGGCTGGCGATCTCTCCTCGGCGAGAACCGGGAATCGATTCGACAGTCCCACAGGCACGTACGGAGTCCTCTACTTCGGCTCCAATCTCATGGGATGTTTCGGGGAGATCTTGGGGAGGCTCCGTCCTGAGGCAGCGGTGGTCGAGTTGATCAAGGGAGATTGGGCGGGCAAGGGATTCATGGACCCCGGAGGGATCGCGGCCGATTGGCGCCATCGACGCGAGGCCATCCGGGTAACAGTGACGGGTTCTCGTCCGTTCCTCGATGTGGAGTCGGCTGCAACCCACCGGGAACTCTTCAAGGCCCTTGCTCCCGCATTGCTGGCGCTCGGTCACGAGGACTTGGATGTCTCAGTTGTGAGGGGCCGTGATCGTCGAGTCACGCGATTGATTTCTGGTTGGGCGTTTGAGCAGTTGGACGAAGACGGGGGGCGGCGCTTCGCTGGTTTGAGATATGTCTCCCGGATCAGTTCGGATTGGGAATGCTGGTGCGTGTTTCCCGATTGTGGTCTTGAGGTAGTCGAGCGGATGCCGATTCGTCTCGATGCACCGGGCCTGAAGGACGCCGCCACTCTCCTTGGGCTGAGGGTCTTCTAGGACTGGCTCGGATTGACGACCTCATCCGGAGCGGCCGTCGTTGGGGAAGGGTTCAGTCGCCACCCCGAGGGTCCTTGCCGTTGCAGGATCAGGAGACTCCTCGTCGGTGAACCTCGAGTTGCACGACTTCGACCAGGTACCCATCCGACGATGAACCGCGAGGAGGTGTCGATGACGAAGCCGGCGCCTCGGCGATCTCACCCGATGGCCTGACACATACAACCACCGACGATTCCACGACAGAGTCGGGGGTGACCCGCGGCCGGTCGGCTGTAGACGGCCTCCACGGGACTCACAACTAGACCCTGACGATGCGGATGATCTCGATCTGGGAGGAGTCGACGTTCCGAATGCGGATCGCCGATTCGCCGGTGGTGGGGAGGTCCCGAAGGTCGACCACGGCCAAGTCGGATCGGGGCGATTCCCCCCTGCCGATCTCCGTCCACTCGGCGCCCGGTCCGTCGCGATGGAGAAGGCGCACATTGAGCGTCCCTTCTCCGTCGGTTCGCACCACCAGGAAGGGGCGGCCACTCCCCAACGAGACATCGGCGGGGAGTCCGACGACCGTGCCGCGCGCGGCGATGTCCTGGTGGGGCAGGTCCTCGGAGAGCGAGGCCAGCAACAGATAGGTCAGGCGCATCGAACTGAGCCGCTGCCACACCTCCCATTCGACCGTCTGGACGATCACGGAATCTGCACCGGCGAGGGTGTCGAGCAGGAGTTCCTCTGCCTCCGGCACCGGCCGTCCTGCCGGGTTGCTGAGCGACCCGCTACGGCCGATGGTGCGCCAGTTGATCCAGACGAGGCTCTCGGTGTAGGGCGCCAGATGCTCTTCGGCGGTGAATCCCATGAAGGAGTCACCGAGGGCGAGGGTCGAGACGCCCGGGGCGGTGGCACCTTGAGCGAGTTCGAGTCGGTAGATCCGCACGGCCGGGGTCTGCTTGGCGGCCTGTGTCTTGGAGGCCAGCACTGTGACACCCTCCCGTTCGACCCAGACCGGTGTGATGGTCTCCGTGGAGGTGAGGCCCATCTGCAGGGCGAGGTTGCCGGCGCGCTCCGAGTCCTCGCCCACCACCACGTCCTCCTCGGACCAGGCCCCGGGCCAGAGTTGTTCCACGATGGCGGCGGCGCTGCGCGCCGCTCCTACGAAGTTCCAGTGGCCATCGTCCCGGAAGTAGACGATCTCCCCCTCGGCCGAGGCCTGCAAGAGAATGCCCCAGGTGTCCACGTAACCCGTCGGCGGGTCGGCGAGCAGGGCGTCGTGCAAGGCGGTGGAGTGCTCCTCGGCGCAGGCCGCCTGTTCCTTCAGGCCCCCGAGGTACTCGGGATGGATCGTCCGCTTCTGCGGCGAGATCGTGAAGGCGACGTCGCGGCCCGATTCGGCCAGCACCGACATCAGGAGATCAGCGTTGGCGACGATGAGTTCCGGGTCGGGCAGGTCGTCGGTGCAGGTGGCGGTGTACGTCACGGGATTGAACAGCCACCCGTCCTTCCCGATGGCGACGTCCTTGGGGTTGGGGGTGTCGCCGAGGACGTGGAAATCGATCCAGGCATCAACCCTGACCCCCAGGTCTCGCAGGGGGACTCGATCGACGAAGAATGCGGTCGCCTCCTGGTACATGGCCGTGTCGAGCAGGCGGGTGATCTCCAGGTCGGGAGCCGGGGCCAGCCGGCGGTTCTCGAACTTGGGGTCGCTCCGCATCCCTGCCAGGAACAGGAGCAGAGGGCCGAGGAACACCAGAGCGGCCACGATGGAGTAGGCGAAGGCGGTTGTTCGTCTCATCAGAATTGAAAGTAGAGGAAGGGACTGAACGACCCACTGGCGACCACCATGAGGGTATACGGCAGGGCAAGCCCCATGAGAGCGGCCCGGGCCACCGCGGGCACCGCCCCCACCCGTTGCTGCAACTCGACGCCCGCCACGAACCGGCCGGGGAGCAGCACCGACGCTGCGCCGATCGCCAAGGCGATGGTGGCCTTGACCGTGATCACGTCGCCCACCGCGGCGCCGACACCCCCGGTGAAGGTGAACATGGCCCGCAGGTACTCGACGGCGGCGGGCAGCGACTCGGCGCGGAACAGCACCCACCCGATCATCACCAGCAGCAGCACGAAACCCCGGCGCAGCCACGGCAAAGAGGCGCCCTCGGTGGGGCGTTGGCCGGTGACCCGCTCGATGATCAGCAGCGCCCCGTGGTAGGCTCCCCAGGCGACGAATGTCCAGTTGGCGCCGTGCCACAGGCCGGTGAGGAGGAACACCACCACCAGATTGCGGTAGGTGGCGGCCGTCGAACCCCGACTGCCGCCCAGCGGCACGTAGAGGTAATCGCGGAAGAACGACGACAAGGTGATGTGCCAACGCCTCCAGAAGTCCGTGATCGACAGCGCCGAATAGGGCCGGTTGAAGTTCTCCGGAAAGTGGAACCCCAGCACCCGGCCCAGGCCGATGGCCATGTCCGAGTAACCGCTGAAGTCGAAGTAGATCTGCACGGTGTAAGCGGCCACCCCCAGCCAGGCGGCCCCGGTGGTGAGGTCGGAGGGATTGGACCCGAAGGCGGCGTCGGCGATCACCGCCACCGAGTCGGCGATCAGCACCTTCTTGACGAGGCCGTGGGCGAAGCGGACGACACCCTCGGCAACGTCGTCGATCCGGGTGCGGCGGTCGCGCAGTTGGTCGGCGATCTGGTGGTACCGGACGATCGGTCCGGCGATCAATTGCGGGAACAGCGACACGAACAGGGCGAAGTCGAAGGGGTTCCTGAGCCGCTCGGCCCGTCCCATCGCCACGTCGATGGTGTACGACATGCTCTGGAAGGTGAAGAACGAGATGCCGATGGGGAGGCCGATGTTGGTCCAGGCGATGGTGCCGATCCCCAGCGCATCCCCTACCGAGTTGAGTTGGTCGACGAAGAAGTTGGCGTACTTGAAGTAGCCCAGCAGCGCCACGTTGGCCGCCACCCCCACCGCCACCCCGATGGCCCGGCGCCGGTCGTTGCCCTGTTCCCGGGCGGCGGCGGCGAACCCTCCCGCCCAGTAGTTGACGGCGATCGACGCTGCCAGGATGAAGACGAAGGCGCCCCCTCCCCACGTGTAGAAGAGCAGCGACGCTGCCAGCAGGACATGGTTCTTGAGGGCCCGGGGCACGACGAAGTACGCCCCGATGGCCACGGGCATGAAGAGGAAGAGGAACTCGATGGACGAGAAGACCATGGGGCAGGGGTACTGTACCCGGCCCCCGGCCCGGGTGCTCCCGGTCGGCTCCGGCGCCGCTCGGCCGATCGGGGGCTCGCCCTCCGGGGCGCCTCGGATTCGGGAGCCGGGCGGCGAAGCCAGCCCGGGGAGGGTCCCTTCAGGTGGGACCTCCGCCCGGTAGAGGGAGGCGGGATCTGCGCCGGACACCGACCGTCGGCGTCCGTTCAGGCCTCCGCTGAGGGGCCTGCCGCCGGAGTCCTCACCAGCAGGGTCGCAGTCATGGCGGCGAGGGCGACCACCTCGGCGGTCACGAAGGCGGTCACCACCCGGGCGATCTGGTCGCCGGGCGCCAGCACGAGCGTGGCGGCTCCGGCGGCCAGGCCGGCCAGCCAGGTGATCTGCACGGCGGCCGACCGGTGCTGGGCGATCAGTACCAGGATCAGACCGAGACCACCCAGCGCCAGGAGGCTCCCGACCGAGATGAACGCCACGACGGTGGCCGACGGGTCGGTCTCGGGAGCGAAGACCACTCGGATGATCCACGGGCCCACGTAGTACCCGGCGACCCCGGCGGCGGCGGCCAGGGCGACCGACCCGGCACTCGTCAGCGCCACGATGCGCCGGACCGTCGCGGTGGCACCGGAGACCACCAGACCGGTGAGCGGGGCCGTCAGGCGGGTCGCCATGCCGAGTGCCAGGAGGTAGGGCGCCCGGAAGAGGGCCAGCGCCAGGAACAACCCGGTCACCTCCGACTCCGCGGCCCCCAACCCCTGCAGGACCAGAGGCCCGGCGTTGAGGATCACCTGGGCGATCAGGATCCCCCCGGCCAGTCCTCCCAGGAAGCCGAGCACCGGTTGGCGGACACCGGTGCGGAACGGCAGGCGAACCGCCTCGGGCCAGAAGACCGCCACCACCGGACCCAGCGCCAGCACCCAGGCGAAGGCCAGCACGTCGTCGACGGTTGTGGCGACCACCAGTCCGAGCACCACCCGGAGGACGTTCTCGGCGGCGATGTTGGCGGCGGCGGCGTAGTAGCGGCCCTTCCCGGCGAGCACTCCACGTTGCAGGCCGACGAAGCCGGCGCCGATGGTGATGAGGAACACCAGCACCGGCCACCAGACACGGTCGGACCCAAACACTCGCTCGCCCTCGACTCCGGCGGCCACCGCCATCACGGCTCCCACCGACACCACCACCAGGGCAAGGCGCGGAACGGTTGCCCCTACTCCGCGGGTATGGCCGTCGATCGAGATCTTGCGGATCGCCCAGTGCTGGATCGGGAACGTGAAGAGGGCCACCGAGATGGCCCAGAAGGTCCAGAGGACCGCAATCGGCGACATCGCCTCGTCGCCGTAGGCCCGGGTCCCGATCGCGATGTAGGCGTAGGCACACAGGCCGCTGATGGCGGTGCCCGCCAGCATCGCCGCCGACTCCCTCACAGGACGCGTTCGCCGGTTGGGAGCGGGTTGGGGATCCGGCATAGTCGGGGATTGTACGGCCCGGACCGGCCCCCGCCGCACCGGGTCGGGTTGGCTATGGTGGCCGCATGATTCCCGATTCCGCCCTCGAGTTCCCCGCCGCGGCCGATCGATACCTCGAGGCGGTCACCGGGGCGGGCTTCGGTTCGATCGACCGGCTGGCCGCCGAGGTAGCGGTGGAGGGCCTCAGGGACTGGTCGCGATTCGGCAGCCTCGACGAAGTCCGCCGGTGGTTTCTGGGCCAACGTGCCGCCAACCCGATGACGGTCACCAAGATCCCGATCGCCCGGTGCCGCGGCTGGCACGTCGACGACGCCACCGGCTACATCCGCCACGACAGCGGCGAGTTCTTCGCCGTGGAGGCCGTCGAGGTGGAGATGTCGGCCACCCGGGAGGTCGGCGCCGGAGGATGGTGCCAGCCGGTGATGACCCAGGTGGGCGACGACGGCGGCATCCTCGGCCTGGTGCGGCGCCGGTTCGACGGGGTGCCCCATTACCTGGTGCAGGCCAAAGCCGAACCGGGGAACTACGGTCTGGTGCAGTTGAGTCCGGCAATGCAGGCGACCTTCTCGAACCTGCAACGGGCCCACGGCGGGAGCCTCCCCACCTTCGCGTGGTTCTTCTATCCGGAGGTTCCCGAGCGCTGCCGGGTGCTCGCAGACGTGTGGTTCTCCGAGGACGGCGGCCGCCTGTTCAACAAGCGGAACCGTGGGATGATCGTCGAGTTGCCCGATGACGAAGAGGTCGAGCTCGGAGACGAGTTCCGGTGGATGTCGTTGTGGCAGATCAAGCAGTTGTTCCACGAGGACGCCTGGGTGAATCCGCACTTGTTCCGGCTCATCTCGCTGATCGGGGTCTGATGGGAGGCGATCCGCTGCGAGTCGTGGTGGTGGGTCTCGGCCGCCACGCCGTCAGGACGGTGATCCCCGCCATCACCGCCACCCCGGGTTGGGAGTTGACGGGGGTGGTTTCGAGTCGCAGCGAGGCCCGGACCGAAGCATCCGACACCCACGGGGTCCCCGGGTTCCCGACCCTGCAGGCCGCCCTCGAGGGGGGGCGCCCCGACTTCGCCTACATCGCCTCGGCCCCCTCCCACCACGCCGCCGACGTGAGGGAAGCCCTCGAGGCCCGACTCGGGGTCGTGTGCGAGAAGCCGCTCGGTGTAGACGCTGCCGAGGTGAGCGGGCTCCTCGGCATGGCAGAGGGTGCCGACGGGTGCCTCTGTGAGGTGGTCGCCTACCTGCATCACCCGCAGTTCGCCGCCGCGGCGGCGCTGCTCGGCGATGAGCGGTTCGGAGAACTGGTCCACGGTTATGCCAGGTTCTCCTACCCGCACCTGGACGAAGGGAATCACCGCTACCGAGCCGACCTGGGCGGCGGCGCCCTTCTCGACGCCGGGTTCTATCCGCTGTCGCTGGCCGCCCGGCTGTTGGGCGGCGACGTCGAGGTGCAGGCCACCGGGTGGACCGGCGGCCGGGATGTCGATCTCAGCGGCGCCGCCACCATCGCCGCTCCCGACGGCCGGACCTTCCAGTGCTCGTGGGGCATCGGCTCCTCCTACGCCAACCTGGCCCGACTGGTCGGGACCGCCGGCTCCCTCGAGATCACCCGGCCGTTCTCCAAGCCCGCCGGCTATGCCGAGCCGATCACGCTGATCGGCAGGATGGGGGAGCGCACCGAAGTGACCTACCCGGCCGCCGACCAGTTTGCGGCCATGCTCGGCGACGTCGGCCGGCACCGCGGCGACCCGGCCTGGCGTGCATCGATCCGGGATGGGATCGCCGCCCGCTGGTCGGTGATCGGGCGGGTGGCCGACTCGATCAGCGCCCGCTGATCGAGTCGAGGACCACGGCGGCGACGGTCTCCATGTCGGAGTGGTCCATGTGGGTGTGCAGCGGGAGACGGAGGATGCAGGGCGCCCACCGCTCGGTCTGGGGGAGCGGGCGGCAGAGGCCCTTTCTCACGCCGTAGGGGGAATCGTGGAGCGGGACGTAGCCGATGTAGGCATGGATGCCCTGTTCCTCGAGGGCCTCCCGGACCGCATCCGCCATGTCGGCGGTCTCCAATCGGATGTAGAAGGCGTGGTAGTTGTTGCCGAGCCTGGGGTCCCACCGTTGCACGTGGAGGCCGAGGTCGTCGTGGCCTCCGAGGAGGGCCGCATAGCCCTCCCACAGTGTGCGCCGGTGCTCGACGACGGCGTCGTACTCCTCGAGGCCGGCCAGGAACAGCGCCGCCTGGATCTCGGTGCCCTGGAAACTGGAGCCGAGCTCCACCCAGGAGTACTTGTCGACCAGGCCCTTGAGGAGCGCCTGCCGGTTGGTGCCGCGTTCCCAGATGTAGGTGGCCGTGTCGACGAGGTCGGGATCGTTGATGAAGAGCGCCCCGCCCATCGAACTGTGGATGTTCTTGGTGAAGTGGAGCGAGATGGCCGCCAGAGCACCGAAGGTCCCCGCCCAGCGGCCCTCGAGGCTGCTGCCGAGCGCCTGGGCGGCATCTTCGACGAGCAGCATGCCGTGCTCGGACGCCCACGACGAGTAGGCGTCGATCTCCCCGAGATGGCCGGCGTAGTGGATCGGCAGGATGACCGATCCTGCTGCCGGGCCGGCCGCCACCACCTGCGACAACGGCATGTTCATCGTTGCGGGGTCGATGTCGAGGAACTCGAGGTCGTAGTCCGAGCGCAGGTAGGCGTTGGCGGTCGAGGCGAAGGTGTAGGACGGCATCAGCACCCGGGTGGCGCCGCGAGCGGCCTTGAGCACCATGGCGGACATCTCGAGGGCGGCGGTGGCGCTGTGGGTCAGCAGCACCCGGTGGACCCCGTAGCGCTCCTCGAGCATCGCCTGGGCCCGGCGGGTGTAGGTGCCGTGGACGTTCTCGTTCCTCTCGAAAGCGTCGAGGACGTATTCCCTCGCCCGGGCGGGGGTGTGGGCGATGTGGAACGGAATCGGAGATGCTGACACGGCGTCCTCACAGGCTTGGGGGATACGCGGACCGGACCGATCCACCTCGATCGGGAAGCATACCGCCGGAGCAATCGATGGGTCGAAGGGGCCCCTGGGGTGGGTCGGCCGAGCCCTGCCTGCCTTGGGGAGCCATCCGTGGTGGACGAATCGATGGCCGATGCCACCGGGGGAGAGTCGCCGGGTTGGACCCCTGGATGCCGCCACCCCCACTCTCGGCCGGGCCGGAACGCCGACTCCGTGACGGGGTGCGGGCGTTCGGCGGCCGGGGCGAGTTGGGCAGATCGGCCCGACGACTCGATGGGGCGTGCCGGGTAAGA
This sequence comes from Actinomycetota bacterium, assembly GCA_018821365.1. GTDB lineage: Bacteria > Actinomycetota > Acidimicrobiia > Spongiisociales > UBA11373 > JAHJML01. Next base: position 13,359 of record JAHJML010000011.1, read on the forward strand.
TGCACGCGTCTGTGGCTCCCCCGCGCAGTCACATGCCGACCGGGAAGGCAGTAGTCGTGGCGTTGTTGGTAACTGGGGCTGCCGGCTTCATCGGATCGAATCTCGTTCGGCATCTGTTGCAGCGGTGGCCCGACCAGCGACTGGTCAGCTTCGATCTGCTCACCTACGCAGGTCATCTCGCCAACCTCGCCGATGTCATCGATCACCCGCGGCACCGCTTCCTGCAGGGCGACATCGCCGACCGGGAGGCGGTGGCGGCGGTCTTCGACCAGCACGACATCGACGGGGTCATCCACCTGGCGGCCGAGAGCCACGTCGACCGATCGATCCTCGACCCGATGGCCTTCGTGAGAACCAACGTGGCGGGCACGGTCGTGCTGCTCCAGGAGGCGACGCGAGCGTGGGGTGATCGCCAGGACGTCCGATTCCATCACGTCTCCACCGACGAGGTGTTCGGAGCACTCGGTTCGGAGGGGTTCTTCGACGAGGACACCCGCTACCGGCCCAACAGTCCCTACTCGGCATCGAAGGCAGCCTCCGACCACTTCGTCCGCGCCTGGCACGAGACCTACGGGTTGCCTGCCGTGATCACCAACTGCACCAACAACTACGGCCCCTACCAGTTCCCCGAGAAGCTGATCCCCGTCGTGATCACCAGGGCACTGGCCGGCGAGAAGATCCCGGTGTATGGACGCGGGGAGAACGTGAGGGACTGGCTGTTCGTCGAGGATCACTGCGACGCCATCGGACTGGTCTTCGAGCGCGGCACTGCCGGTGAGACCTACTGCATCGGTGGGGAGACCGAAGCTACCAATCTCGAACTCGTGCGCCTGCTGCTGGACCTGGTGGATGCGGCACGGGGCGCCGACCCCGGCACCTCGGCCGAGTTGATCGAGTTCGTGACCGACCGGCCCGGCCACGACTTCCGTTATGCCATGGACATCACCCGGATGCGGTCCGAACTCGGGTGGTCGCCTTCGGTGTCGCTGCGGGAGGGATTGGCGCGGACCGTGGAGTGGTACCTGGACCACCGCGAATGGATGGCCGACGTGCAGGGCAGCGGGCACCGCGAGTTCACCGACACCTGGTACGAGAAGCGATGAGGGGGCGGTCATGGCGAAGGTAGAGCATCGAGGGATCCTGCTGGCAGGAGGCAAGGGAACTCGCCTCTACCCCCTCACCGCCTCGGTGAGCAAGCACCTGATGGCCGTCTTCGACAAGCCGATGATCTACTACCCGCTGACCACGCTGATGATGGCCGGCATCAGGGAGATCCTCCTCATCTCCACCCCGGAGGACCTCCCTCGCTACCGGGCGCTGCTGGGTGACGGGTCGCCGTGGGGGGTGCGCCTGGAGTACGCCGAGCAGGCCGCCCCGCGGGGCATCGCCGAGGCACTGGTGATCGGCGAGGAGTTCACCGGGGATCTGCCGGCGATGCTGGCACTCGGCGACAATCTCATCTACGGGCGGTACGACTTCCTCCGCAAGGCCATCGACGGCGATCCCGAGGACGCCGTCATCTTCGCCTACCGGGTCGACGATCCCTCCAGTTACGGCGTGATCGATTTCGGCACCGGGGGTGAGGTGCTCGGCATCGAGGAGAAGCCGGCCAATCCGAGGTCGCACTGGGCGGTCCCCGGCCTCTACATCTATCCGGCGGGCGCCGCCGCCGAGGCCCGCCGGTTGGCCCCATCGGGGCGGGGAGAGATGGAGATCACCGATCTGAACCGCCGCTACCTCGAGCAGGGACGGCTCCGTGCCCACAAGATGGGGCGGGGCACGGCCTGGTTCGACACCGGGACCCCGCAGGACCTCCTCGAGGCTGCCAACTTCATCGAGGCGATCCAGCGCCGGCAGGGCCTCATCATCGGGTGCCCGGAAGAGGTCGCCTACCACCAGGGATTCATCGACCACGACCAGTTGACGGCCCGGATCGAGGAGCTTCCCGAATGCGCCTACCGCGAGTACCTGGCCCGGGTCGCCGAGGACCTGGCGTGAGGGCCGACGAGGGCGGGACGCTGGCTCCTGATCCCGGGGAGATCGAAGCGCCGGCCGACGCCGGCAAACCGGCGCAGGCCGGCAGTTCCGGGGTGGCCGGCGTGAGCGATCCCGCCCTGCCGACGGGGAGCCGGGAATGGGTTCGATACCTCTCGTACGCCGTCTGGGGGGCCTTTCTGCTGCGCATCGTGGTGGTGCTCTGGGTGTCCCGTGGATGGTTCTTCACCCCCGATGACTGGGACTTCATAACTCGGGAATGGAGCGAGGTCCTCAACCTGCACGCGGGGCATTTCACCGTCGTCTCCAGCGCCTGGGCACTCGCGGCGCGAACACTGGTTGGTCTCGACTACTGGCCCGGGTACGCCTTGCTGCAGGCGCTGGCGTGGCCGCTGGTGGGACTGGCAGCGTGGCACGTATGGGGATGGATGGGCGTGGACATCCGTTGGAGGGCGGCCGGGTCGGTGCTGCTCATGTGGTTGGGCTCGTCCGCGTGGATTCAGTTCGGGCATGCCGGCGCCGGTGTTGCGGTGGCGGCGACCATGATCGCCATCTATCTCGATGAGAAGCCCTTCAGGCCACATTTCGTCGCTCTCGATGCCGCCCTGACTCTGGTTGCCGTGTTCGCATCCTCCGGGGCGGCCCTGATCGCCTCATACCGAGCCGGACTCTCGGCCGTCTATAGGAAGTGGACGGGTCTCGTGGCTGCCGGGTTGGTCACGATCCTCTACGTGCTGGGGCGGGTCTTCGTCGGCGAGGGGTCGGTGCCAAGCACGTTCGGTGTCGGACTGCGCGCCCTCGGGGACGTGCTGACAACGCTGCGGGCCGGGCTGGAGGTGCTCGGGTTCGGACTCCGTGAGATCGTCCCATGGCCGGCCTCTCTGACATGGGTGCTGGGACTCCTGCTCCTGGTCGTGGCCGTCGGGACCATCGTGATGGCGCGTTGGTCCTACTTCTCAGTCGCCCTCGTCGGTGGTGCCGCCGTCTACTTCGCGGTCTCCTTCATCACCCGGTTCCTGGGCCGCCAGAAGAAGCTCGACCCGTTGTTGTCCGGCGAATGGAACTCCCTGACGGGTCCTCGTTTCGCCAACCTGGTGCTGGCCCTGGTTGTCTTTGCCCTGGTCCCGCTCCTGGCCACGAGGATCGCTCGCAACGGATGGCCGCTCTTGGTGATGTCGCTCCTCTTGGCACTCGTTCTCGGGTTCGGCCTGGTTCAGTCGTTCGACACCTTCGGAGTGATAGCCAGGAAGTCGGAGAATCCACAGGCGGCACTGACCGCCCAGTTGTTCGAGATGCGAGCTGCTGGTGAGCCGGCGTATCCCTCCGAGTATTTGACGATTACCCCGCTGCTCTCGCAGCACCTGACCGTGGAGACGATGGATGAGGTCATCCGCAATGGCTGGCTCGACTCGATGCTGTCGTCCGACATCTACAGGATCGGAGACATAAGGAACATCTCCGAGCAGAAGGTGCGTGGCTTGCTCCGCATGCACCTGTCCGTGGACCGGATGGTCTACGGGACGTGGGCGGATCTGGGCAGAGAGATCGACGGTTGCCTTCTCATCGAGGGCAGCGAGAAGTTCAGTGTGAGCCAGGCGGTGCGATTCCGGCTCGAGCTGGCAAGTGATGAGCCGGTCGTCCTCAGGTGGACCGATGAGTACGGGGTCGGGACCCGGGAGATCGGGGCCCAGGAGCTCGATGAGCTCCACAGAACCGTGGCCGACAGCACGGTGCGTATCGAGGTGCCGTCCCCCGGACCGGGCGGTGAGCCGGCGACTCTGGTGGTGAAGAGTGCTGCGGCTTCCATGTGCCTGGATTGACGGATGGCCTAGTGCCGGTCGGCGTCCGGGGTTGACCCGTCACGGGCACCCGATTCTCGAGAACTGATGGAGCGAATGCTCCATCGAGGTGAACTGCGCATCTCCCGGGTGAGGATCAGGAAGTAGGCGCCCAGGACGCCGACACTGAAGAGCATCGCCCCGCCGAAGAATATGGTTGCCAGGAAGGTGGAGAGCCACCCGGGGGGTGTCGGGGCTCCGATCATCCATCTCACCAAGAAGACGCTGCCGGCGACCATCGACAGGATCGACACGATGATGCCGAAGACGCTCATCAGGCGAAGGGGCAGGGTCGATCCCTGGATGAAGTTCGTGAAGACACGGAACACCGCGTCGCGAAGCTTGAAGGAAGAGGACGCCTTCTGCTGCTCCTGGTGCGTCACATCCACGTTGTGGATGCGAGGGGTTATCCGCAGGATCAACGGGTTGATGGCAGGCGTTCGCGAACGGTGCTCCACCAGCGCGTCGACGACGGGCCTTCGCAGGATGCGGAACGAGGTGAGACGGAACCCCTTCGGGGTCCCATACACGAACCGATCGAGCCTGCTGTGAACCCGGGTGCCGAACCGTCGGAACCATGACCCGTCGGGTTCCCAGGAGCCGATCACTCCATCCCAAGAAGGATGCTCCTCGAGGGCCGCCAACAGCTTGGCGATCTCCTCAGGGGGATGCTGGAGATCGTCATCGAGGGTGATCACGAGCGAACCGGATGCTCGTTCGATCCCGCAGAGCGTCGCCGGACCCTGGCCGGTGTTGCCGAGAAGGTCAATGGCCGTGAGGTGGGGTTGTCGCAAGGCCAGATCCTGGAGTACCTCCCATGTCCCATCGGGTGATGCGTCGTTGACCACGATGATCTCGTACGGCCGCCCGATCTCTTCGAGTTGGGTCGTGAGTCGATCGATGAGCGGTGGCAGTGATTGCTCGCTGCGGTAGGCGGGTATGACGACGCTCAGGGCCGGGGGGCTCATCTTGTGGCCCCGGCCGGCGGGCGAATCCCGCGCAACGCGCCGTACGCACCGGCTGCGATGAACCACTTCCGCGCCTCGTCTTCTCCGAGCGTCGGGGCGTTGGGGGCCAGATGAGACAAGCGGGCGGACTCCGCCTGCAGGCGATCCGGGTCGGTGCTGTAGCCGGGATCGAACAGCGGATGGACCCGAACCGACGGCTCCTCGAACCGAGCGAGCGCGGCCGGCGAGAGGCTCCCCGATCCTTCGAGGGGGTAGCCCAGCGAGATCATCTCGGGCCCGCACAGGGTTTCGATGTAGTCCACCGTGTCGGCGGGTACCAGCGAGCGGTAGTTTCCGCGGGATGCCCGGCTGATGCCGGACCTGTCGGAGAACGAGGAGTTGCCGCGCCAGATCGACCCGTCCTGATCCAGGATGCCGTTTGCGAAGGCATCGGGCAGGTAGTCGGGGACACCGAGCCACGCCGTCAGTTCGCTCAAGCGCTCCTCGGTCTCTCCGAGGAGATCCTCATATCGAAGGTGCCGGTATGCGGGATGGCCGGAAGAGGCGAGCGCGAACGCAGCGCTCTTCCGCCAGACCCGGAGGTTGAACAGCAGAGGCCGGGGATCTCCGGTCTGGTTGTCTCGCGACCGGAAGTGGAGCGAAGCGATCACATCGCGGGGGTCCCTGATGATGTGAACGACCTTGATGCCTCGCTCCAGGAAGGCAGGGATGAACTCCTCGCAGAAGATCTCCTTGTTGCCAACCCACGCCGCGTCGGCTCGCCCCAGCATCCTCGCGACCGCCCTATCCCACTGGTAGTAGACGTCGAAGAACCCTCCAGGAGCCACCTGATCGCGTAGATCCTCGGCCCCCGGCGTGTAGGCGCCGTAATCCGCCAACCGCTCGAACAGCGCATCGAGTTCCGCCGCGGTCATCTCGTAGCCGGTGAGGAAGGCGGCCAAATCGGTGGGGGCGTATCGATCTTCGAGGAAGAGGTGGTCGAGTGCGTAGCGATACTCGAGCCCACGATCGGAGAGGAATCGCTCTTTGGCGTGGAAGAACAACACCGGAAACGGCTGCATGGCCACGGAGAGGTCGGGGTGGTTGTGCAGCAGCTTCTCGAGCAGGGTGGTGCCGGATCGGTAGGCACCCGTAATGAGTAGTTGGCCAGGCGATTGGGGTCCGGCGGCGTGCACCATCGGAGATTAGCCCCGGTCGGGGGCTGCCCAGGTGTCGCGGACGGGATCCCGACCCCCGCCTCAAGAGGCGGCGTACTCGTAGTACGCGAGATGACAGGTGGTCCCGTTGCCGTCGATGAGTTCGGTTACGGCCGGCAGAATCTGTGGATCGGGGTGGCGGGGGAGTGAGATCCTCACCGTGCATTTCTCGGAGGGGGGTGGCTGATGGAGCGTCGTGTGGCGAACGCCCACCAGTCCGACCGGCCCGGCGGTCAAACCCGAAACGAGCCCGACCATTTCGGAATCGACGATTCGTCCGAGCGGTCCTTCGGTCCCGGGAACCACCACCTCTCTTGCGACTACCGGGACTCGTGACGACGTGAGCATCGAGTTGACGTGGAATGTGGCCACGGCCCTCCGCATGACGAATCCCTGCCGCACCCAGGCAGCCTGGACGGCGAAGTTCTGAACCTGGGTGGACACCTTCATCTTGGCGAGGCCGCGGGCCTTCGAATCCGCCAGGGTGAAGCGGATCAGGTCTCCGTAGACCCCCTTCCCGCTCTCCTGCGGGCGAACCCCGTACAGGACTCCTTCGGATTCCTCCGGCCCGTATCGGCATGTCGCAAATGCAACCGGTGTCCCCTGGCGACTGGCGATCCAGACGGTGGTCTCGGCGCCCGGTCCGCCGATGTAGCCCACCGCCCACTCCACGTATCCCGTGAGGATCGAGGTTCGATCCAGGTAGGGGTTGGAGTAGTAGTGGTTCGTGTAGTCGGGGAAGATCTCGGTGACGAGCGACTCGAGCAACTCGGAGCTCTCGACGGTGGCCTGGGTGAACTCGAGGTCCTGATTGCGGGGAGGCCGGGGTTCATGCCGGTCGAGGTCGGCGTAGTAGTAGACGAGGGTGTCGGCAGAAATCCATGGGAAGCCGATCTGATCGAGAAGCGCCAACTGGTGTTGGTGCTCAGCCGGTATCCGCCCGATTACGACGTCGGAGCGATCTTCGAGGATCACACTCTGGAACTCGTCGGGATCGAGATCCTCGAGTTCGGTGCGAACCACCCGGAGCCCGAATCTCCTGCTCTCTGTTTCGGAGTAGTGCAAGTGCGTCGTCATCACCACTCCAGACTACGGGCGGTTGGCAGTATACGGAGGGCACTTCCGGCGCTCAGAGCGGCGCACTCTGGGCGGGCAGGGCCCGGCACCAGGCCCCGCCCCTCCCGGATCTCAGCGAGGCAACCCGCCGGCCCGGGACTGCTCCACGAAGCATCCGTTCGAGCCCCCGCCGCCGTTGCCGGTGCCGAGGCCGCCCATTTAGATGTCGGGGCCGGTCCGGCCGAGGGTCGGCATGCTGGGCAACCGCCCCGGGCAGGCCGTGGCCTATGGGGAGTAGGGGGCGATCTCCAACCCCTTGACGATCATGTCGGCGACCGTCCAGGCATCCGGGACCCCGACGGTCTCGGCGATCACCGCCACCAGGGGACTCTCGGGGATCTCGGGCCACAGTGGGAAGACGTACTCGACGGTGTAGGAGCCGCCCTCCACTTCGGTGAGCCAGATGTAGACATCCCGATTCGGATACTCCTCGAGGTAGTCGTACGACGGCGAGGAGGACAGGTACTCGTCCAGGGTGGTGGTGTAGATGCCAACGATCACCGGCATCGACCCGGCCGGGAGGTCGGCGGGTCGATAGGCGAAGCACTCTCGAGTCTCATCCTCCACCTCCCACCCGGCCGGGTAGTGGATCACCATCCCCCAGAGGTCGAAGGCACAGGCATTGGGGAGGGCGAAGCCGGGCAGCGGCGCCGAGGTGGGGAGTTCGATGTAGCACCCGATCGACGGGCCGCTGAAGTCGTCGGGAGCCGGCACGTCCCCGTCCAGGATGGCCGCCAGGTCGTCCTGGGTGTAGCTCGCCTCGAAGGCGTCCAGGGCGCATCGGCAGAAGGTCCGGTTGCCTCCCCCAACGCACCCGTCCATGAAGGCATCCCGGAACTCCCGGGTGAACCCGGTCGGGATGGTCGTGGTGGTGGTCGGAGGCGTGGTGGTCGTCGAGGTGGTCGTGGTCGGCTCCGTGGAAGCCGAGGTGGTGGTGGTCGTGGGTTCGGTCGCAGGGGTGGTGGCTGCGGTGCCCGGCACTGTGGCGACCGTGCCGGTCGGGGCGGGTCC
>JAHJML010000284.1 GCA_018821365.1 Actinomycetota bacterium
GTCGGGGAACAACGGCTTTTCGAGTGAGTACGTCTACCAATACGACCTATTCCCCGAGGGCACTTACTACGTCGGGTCGAACCCTCACGACCACCATGAGAGTTTCTTCGACATGACAGCGCAAGAAGGACTGCTTATGATGATCGTGAACGGCGCAACTCAACCCGACGTCATTGTTTGGCGCGAGTCGGGGATTGCGGTAGTGCCCAACACAACCTACTACTTCTCGGTCTGGGTGGCTTCCGTCAACCCCGGAGATCTACCCACTCTTCTTTTCAGCATCAATGGCTTACCGCTAGGCACCCTGACCCCCACGACTGACGGAACCTGGCACGAGTTCGATGCCACTTGGGACTCAGGATCAGATACGTGGGCAGACGTGACCATGGTTGATTTGAGTACGGTTCTTGGTGGGAATGACTTTGCGATCGACAACATCGTCCTTGATGCACAGCCGCCTGTCCCGACCGAGATGACAACCTGGGGCCAAGTCAAACACATCTACCGGTAGGTGTGCGGAGCTGCCCCCCAGCGCAAACCCCGGGCTCTGGTAGGATCTGGATGCGGGTCTCGGCCGGGCGCGCCCGCAGCTGAATGCGACATCAGGCAACTCCAACGAGACGCAGTGCTGGGGCGCCGATGCGAGAATACTATTTGGAGAGACTATCAGGCGAACGGCTACGGCAGTGCTACGAGTTAGCGCATCCGCGTCTCAAACAGTACCTGGAAGCTGAAATCAAGTTTGTACTTCGGCAATTAGAAAGCAGCGATACGGTACTTGAACTGGGATGTGGTTACGGGCGCGTCACCGCACGGCTGACAGAGGTCGCTAAGCGTGCTGTCGGGATCGACAATGCGCCTGCGAGTATCGAATTGGCTTGCCATCTTTTTGGCGCCAACTCGCGGTGCGAGTTTTGTGAAATGGATGCATTGAATCTGGCGTTCGACGAGTTAACCTTCGACAAAGTGGTATGCGCCCAAAACGGCATTTGCGCTTTCGGTGTTGATCGAGAGTCGCTGTTCCGGCAGGCGCTACGCGTTGCCCGACCGGGTGGGCGTCTGGTCTTTTCTACGTACGCGGCGGGGTTCTGGGAAGAGCGCCTTCGGTGGTTCGAGACTCAGGCTGCGGCTGGTCTTGTCGGAGCGATAGATTACGCAAGAACAGGAAATGGCGAAATCGTCTGTATGGACGGTTTCCGAACGGGGTTGCTATCGCCCAATTCGTTTCAGTCTCTTTGCTGTGAACTTGGCCTGAAGGCTGAGGTAACTGAGGTAGATGGCTCGAGCGTATTTTGTACAATCGTGGTGCCGGAGGTTGCCTAACAGTAGTTTGCACCTGTCCATCCCGAATATTCCATCGGCCAGCTTTCGCAGGACTTACATGATAGCGATTCCAGTCGGATCGGCCGGTCCGAGAGCCCGTGGTCCGCGAAAAGTCCGTAACTCCCTCACAATCGGCCATCTCTCCCCTAATGATACAATCTCACCCATGATGAGAACAACACTATCTGCCTTGCTGGCTCTCGTGCGAGCCGCGCTGATGCCGCGGGCAAGCCTGGCCCTGGAGAATGCCGCCCTGCGTCAACAACTTACCGTCTACATCCGGACTCAGAAGCGGCCTAGGCTTCGCGTCGAGGATCGCATGTTCTGGATTGCTCTTCACCGTCTCTGGTCTGACTCCACGCGCTCGCTCGTAATCGTAAAGCCTGCCACTGTCGTCGGCTGGCACCGCAAAGGTTTCAAGGCAATGTGGCGTCGCAAGTCACGTCCGGGCAAGATCGGTCGTCCACGGATCCCTCGCACACACATTGCCTTCATCAAGCGCATCTCCGCCGACCAACCCGGATGGGGCGAAGACAAGAGCGCAGAGGAACTGGCTGCCAAGTTCGGCGTCAAGCACTCGCCCAGTACGATCCGCCGGTATATGGTCCCGCGCACACCCCGCGGCGATCAGACGTGGCGGACCTTCGTTCGCAACCACGCCAAGGAGCTGTGGGCCTGCGACTTTCTGACTCAGTACACCGCTTTCTTCGCGATCGCTTACGTCTTTGTCGTGATGGAGATCGACA
>JAHJML010000012.1 GCA_018821365.1 Actinomycetota bacterium
GGAGATCCGGCGGCGGCGTCGAATCCGATGGTTCCCGAGATCAGGCCGGTGGCGGAATCGATCGACAGCCCGGCAGGCAGACCGGTGGCCGACCAGGTGCGGGTGTCCCCGTCCGGGTCCGTTGCCGACGCCGGCAGGGAGACGACCGTGCCCTCCGCGTCGGTGCGGTCCCCGAGATCCTGGAGGAACACGGGATATCGGTTGACCGGGTCGGACACGGCATCCGACACCCCACCCGGTTCCTCGGCGGTGACGACCGTCGCAGTGTTGGCAATGGTCCCCGATCCGGGCGGGGGATCATTCACAACCACCGAGAACAAGACGGTCACCGACTCCCCCGGTGCCAGCGTCAGACCGGACACCATGCCCGGAGGCGGCCCCGCCGCCGCGGTGAGCACCCCGGTGATCACCGCCACGTCGTCGATGTGCAGGTGACCGGACCCATTGGCCGCCGCCACGACCCTGATCGTGGTATCGGCAGCTGCGAAGGCTGAGATATCGAAGGATGCGGTGAGTGGCGTGAGATCATTCACCGTGAGGGTGTAGGTGGCAAGTGTCGTCCACGGCAGACCGTTGCCACGCACCCGGACCGCCACCTGGCCGCCACCCGCTTCCCTCGCCACCTCGTAGGTGAGCGTCGCAGCAGGGGCTCCCGCCAGATCGACCGATCGCTCCACCCCGGAGTTGGCCAGGTTGGCTCCGACCATCAGGCACGAACCCCCCGAACATGCCGCCCCCGTGTCGATGCCGTCGTAATTGGTATCCGGGAACCTCCCATCCAACTCGACCCAGGGACCGGACCAAGGAATGGTCCCGTCGTCTCCCTGGTACCCGCCGCTCTCGAAGGAATCCCTGGCGGCATCCACCATGGAGTAGGACCCGGATCCGGGGACATAGTCGGTCCCCGCCGGCACAGGATCGCTCACCATCACCCCGGTTGCGGGGGTGGACTCCGGATTGGTGACCACCACCCTGTACACGACGGTGTCTCCCGGTTGGGCCCGCCCCACCACATCGGAGGCCTTGGCGATGTCGATCACCGTCGGGGTGTTGCTCACCGACCAGGCGAACGATGCCTCGCCGAACAGGCCCCCCTGATCGGTCATCCGCACGGTGACCAAGAACGGCGAATCCTCGGCGGCCGAGTAGGCGATCGAGCCGACCAACTCGCCCGTCTCGGTGTCGATCCCCAAACCCTGCGGCAGGCCCGCCGCCGACCACCACACCGGATCTCCGTCGGGGTCCGCCCCGGCGACCGGGACGTTGACCACTTCGCCCTCGGCGCCTGCCTGATCGCCGGGCGACGCCACCGTGGGCGCCCGATTCACATCGGCGACCGACCACTCGAAGACCACCTCGTCGAAGGCCGCCGGGACCCCGTCATCCGTCACCCGCACCGTCACCGTGAAGGGTGAACCCGCCGCCGCGGCGTATCCGATCGCTCCGCCGATCACCCCGGTGGCCGGGCCGATCGACAGGCCATCGGGCAAGCCCGAGGCCGACCAGGTCAGATCGTCACCATCGGGATCGGCGGCCGCCATCGGCAGTGAGATCACGTCGCCTTCGGCATCGGCCTGGGCGCCCGGATCCGTCACCACCGGTTGGCGATTCGTGCTCGCCACCGACCAGGTGAAGGCGACCTCGTCGAACAGCGACCCGGCGCCGTCGTCGGTGGCTCGCACTGCGACGGGATGGGTTCCGGAGGACGCAAAGGTGAGGGTGCCGAAGATCTCCCCGGTCGCCGGGTCGATGCTCAGTCCCGGGGGAAGGCCGGCCGCCGACCAGGTGAGCGTGTCGCCGTCGGGATCCAACCCGGTGACGGTCACCAGCACGGCATCGCCCTCGGCATCGGTCTGATCGCCGGGATCGGTGACCACCGGATTCCGGTTCACGTCCGTGACCGCCCATGTGAACGCCGCCTGGGCAGCCTGGACGGGTATCCCGTTGTCGGTGGCGGTCACCACCACTGCATGCGGCGACCCGGCAGCCGCCGAGAAATCGACGATCCCCGAGACGGTGCCCGACCCGGTGTCGATGGACAGACCGGGTGGGAGGCCGGTGGCCGACCAGGTGAGGGTGTCGCCGTCGGGGTCGTTGCCGACGATCGGCAGGCTGACCGGGTCGCCCTCGGCCGAGGTCTGGTTGCCGGGGTTGGTGACGGCCGGCGCCCGGTTGGTGTCGGACACCGTCCAGTCGACCAGCGCCGCCCCCGACGCCGGAGGAGTCCCGTCGTCGGTAGCCGTGATGGTCGAGTTGTAGGGCGATCCGGAGGCGGCCCCCCAATCGACCGTGCCGGAGAGCAAGCCGGAGACGGGGTCGATCGACAGCCCCGCGGGCAGGCCGGTTGCCGACCAGGTGAAGCCGTCGCCGTCGGGGTCAATCGCCGTCATCACCATCGAGACGGCATCGCCTTCGGCGACCGTCTGCGAGCCCGGATGCACCACCTGGGGGCCCTGGTTGACGTCGGCCACCGTCCAGGTGAAGCCGGCCTCGTCGAAGAGCAGGCCGGGATCGGTGGCCCGCACCGTCACCGCATGGACGCCCGCCGACACATAGGAGAGGGTGCCCGAGATCACCCCGGAGGCGGGATCGATCGTCAGGCCATCGGGGAGGCCGGTGGCCGACCAGGTGAGGCTGTCGCCGTCGGGGTCGCTCCCGGCGACCACAAAGGTGACAATCTGGTTCTCGTTGTTCGACCGATTGCCGGGGTTGACCACCGAGGGGGCCTCGTTGGTGTCGGTGATGGTCCATGTGAAGGTGTCCCCGGAGGCAACCCCGTAGTCGTCGGTGGCCGTGACCTGGACCGCGTAGGGCGACCCGGGTGCGGCGGTCAGCGCGATCGTCCCGCTGATGAGACCCGACCCGGTGTCGATGCCCAGGCCCGGCGGCAACCCGGTCGCCGAGTAGGTGATGCCGTGTCCCTCCGGGTCGGTGGCTGCGGAGGACAGCGAGATCACCGCCCCTTCGGCATCGGCCCGATCGCCGAGGTTCAGAGCGAACACGGGCCCGGCATTGGGCGTGAAGTCGACCAGCAGGCGGGGCCGGCGGGCCTCCTCTCCGTACTCCGACGAGTCGAAGTCCCAGCCGTCCTCGGAGTCGTTGAACAGGGCCCAACCACGGTTGGGAGAGGTTCCGTCGACCCACGCCTGGACCGAGTTCTCGAACCCGGCGATGGTGCGCTGCCCGGTGGTGCCGGTGGCGCCGAACACGACCTCGGGCGTCACACCCGCCTCCACGCCGTCCGGCTGAATGCCGTTGCCGAGGCCGTTCCAGGTGGCCGACTCGTCCCACGCCGAGATCATGGGGTGGAACGAGATACTGCCCGGCGAGGGGTCGATCACGTACACCTGGAGGGATGCCGAGACGACCGTGGACCCGGGGGGGATGTGGCCCGGGCCGGTCCCGACGATGTCGAGGAACTGGATGAGACCCTGGGTCTCCGACGAGGCCCCGCTCTCCAATTGGTCGATCGTCAGGTAGGTCTCGTTGCCCCGGGCGGTGCCGGGAGCGTGCTGCCACAGGCCGGTGTCCTGGAAGCCGGAGTAGCCGGCGGCGCCCTGCTGGAAGACGATCGACCCATCGGTGACCGACCAGGTGAAGGTATCTGCGGCAAACAGGCCTCCCGGATCGGTGGCCGTCACCTCGGCCGAATAGGGAGACCCTGCCGCCGCACCGATGCCCACAGTGCCCGAGATGATCCCGGTTCCGGCGTCGATGCTCAGGCCGGGGGGAAGACCGGTCGCCGAGTAGGTGAGCGGGTCGCCGTCGGGGTCGGTGGCGTGCGCCGAAGCGGAGACTGCTGCGCCCTCGATGTCGCTGCGGTCGCCGAGGTCCTGGTCGAACACCGGGGGACGGGGGGCAGGGGCGTCGGTGACGGTCCAGGTGAACGTGTCGAGATCGAATCCGCCCGACGGGTCCTCCACCCTGATCTCTATCGAGTACGGGGAGGCGGCCGCCGCGGTGAAGTCGATCGTCCCCGAGATCTGCCCGGTGGACGGATCGACCGAGAGGCCGCCGGGGAGGCCGGTGGCCGACCAGATGAGCGTGTCCCCTTCCGGGTCGGTGGCCGGACTGGCGAGCGAGACGGCGCCACCCTCGGCATCGGTGCGATCCCCGAGATCCTGGTCGAAGGCGGGGGCGGAGTTGGGCGGGATGAACGCCAGTGCCTGGTAGGACCCGGCGTCGTCGATCGCGATCAGCGCTCCGAGCGTGCCGGCCGCCTTGTCCACGGGGGCCACGACCCCGCCGGCACCGGGGGACCCGATGGCCCAGGCCTGGCCGGCGGTGTCGAAGGAGAGCCCGTGAGGCTCGGCGGCGTCGAGGGTGGCGTCCGGCATCGCCAACGACCCCGTCACGAGATCTGCAGTTGCCAGCTTGTAGTGGGCGCTGCCGTCCCACACGATGACGAAGGCGCCTCCACTGATGGGATCGATGGCGAGATCCTGCATCCAGGAGTAGGTCGTCGCCGACGACTCCAGCGTCAGGTAATCGTCGGCACCGAAGGCGCCGGCCACCCGGGTCCCGCTCACGGGATCCACCTCGAACAGCGGATCGTCGCCGGACTTCTCGTGAACGGCAAACAGTCTGCCGGAGTCGTCGAACGCGATGCCCTGCACGTTGTCGAAACCGACGGCGCCCATCGAGCCCGTGCCGGAGCCGAAGCCGCTTCCCACAGCGGTGAATTCACCGGTGATCGGGGAGACCACACCAAGTCGGTCGGTGGTGGCCCCGAACAGGACGCCGGTGCTCGGCTGCACCGCCAATCCCCGTATGCCGGTCGTGCCCGTCCCGGTACCCAGCAAGGCCTCGTTGGTGGCGGCGTCGGGGTTCGGAAGGTCGAGGAGGGTGATGACATCGTCACCGCCGTTGCCCCCGCCCGTGTCGGCAGCCGCCCATGCATTCCACGGCGGTCCCGCCGATGCTCCCGGAAACAGGGCGGGCAGGCCCAGGCCGACAGCGAGGGCCGATGAGGCGACCGCAACGGCCAGCAGGCGCCCTCGCCGAACCCGGGCGTGGTGGCCCGCACGCAGTCGATCACGGTGTGGCACCGGGAATCCGGCACCCGTCGGTTTCATGTCTGTTCCATCGGCATCGGCGGGGCCCGAACCGGGGGGTTTTTCCCTCATCACCAGCGAACTAGTCACCTGCGACGGGCTCGGGCGGCGACGGCGACCATCTGCTCGATCTCGGGACGGCGCGCCACGACCAACGGACATGGCTCAGGCATCGGCGAGGTACCGGCCGGACTTGCGTGATTCCGGAAGCGCCGGAACGCCGGTTTCCGGTGCGGGCAAGGGGAATCAGCCCGGCTCAGTGCCGGCGTCTGATTACGAAGTGGCGCAGTTGCTCGGCGGCAGCATGGGCCGTGCCGGGCAGGCGGACGGTGGTGAGAGCCGGGGGTTGAGCACCCCGTGCCCCGGCCGGGATCGGTGGCGGCTCGACGACCCCGCCCGGGCTCGCCAGGGTGGTGCGCCTGCGGGTGAGATCGGCCTCCCGGAACCGGCTCTCCTGCGTGGTCTTGGAGAGCGGAACCCGGACCACGAATTTGGTCCATCCGGCATCCCGCTCGTACCACACGGCGCCGCCCATCCCCTCGGCGAGAGCCTGCACGATCGAGAGGCCCAGTCCGACGCTGCCCAGCACCAGTGGCATGTCGCCCTGGTGGAGGAAGCGCTGGAAGAGGCGTTCCTCCAACTCCTTGGGGATGCCCTCTCCGTTGTCGGCGACGATCATCTCGTACCAACCGGACGCCACCCGGCCGATGATGCGGATGTCGGCCCCGCCGTACTTGGCGGCGTTCGAGAGCAGGTTCCGGATCACCTGGCGAAGGCGGAGCCTATCGGCGCGCACCACCGCCGGGTGGACATCGACACCGAACTGGGATCCGGCCCTGGCCATCGGTCCGACGACCTCGTGCACCTCGGCGAGAACGGACAGGTCCTCGAACTGGAAGTGGAGCGCCCCGGCATCGAGACGGGCGGTGGTCAGCAGGTCGTCGACCATCCTGGAGAGATCGTGCGTCTCACTGATGATCAGCGAGACCATCTCCGCCGAGGTCTCAGAGGCGGCGACATCGGGGTCCTCCTCGAGAATGTGCGCCAGGCCGAAGATCGACGTCAGTGGGGTCCGCAAC
>JAHJML010000013.1 GCA_018821365.1 Actinomycetota bacterium
CCCAGGCCATCGCCACCACCGAGAGCGCCGCGACCACGGCAACCAGGACGAACGCGGCGGCCAGCACCCCGCCGCTGCTGAGGAAGCGGGCGAACCTCTCCATGTCCCTCCCCTCGATTCCCTCGAATCTACCGGTAGTCGAGGGCGGTCTTGCGGTGCTCCAGGCGGTCGGTGAGCACCACCCCCGCCATGATCAGTGCCCCGCCGACGGCGATGCCGGGTTGAATCTGCTCGCCGAGGACGATCACCCCCGCCACCACCGCGATCAGGGGCACGACGTAGCCGACCGCCGCCGCATAGGTGGCGGTGACATGACGGATCAGCCAGTAGTACATGAGGAAGGGGATGAACGTGGCGGCAACGGCCAGGTAGCCGAGTTCCGGCCAGGCTGCGGTGGGGCCGGCCCCGACCGAACCACTGAACACCAGCGACGCACCGGCGATGAGGACTGCACCCAGCGCGAATTGGATCCCCGACACCTCGAGGACACCGTGCCTGCCGGCAAAGTGCTTGGCGACGATGCTCCCCGCCGAAATCGAGACCACCGAGACCAGACCGAGCAGGCCGGCCAGCAGCGGCCGTCCTCCCTCCTCAAGCCCACTATCACCCGCCAGCACCAGCACCGCCACCCCGGCCAGGGCCAGCGTCAGTCCGGCGGTCTTGATCCAGGTGAGGCGCTCGGCGGGGAGGAACAGGTGGGCCATGGCGGCCGTCGTCAACGGGATCAGGGCGCTGGGGAGTGCCACGAACCCCGCCGAGGCGTACTGAACCGCCACGCTCGTGAGGACGAACGGGATGGCCATGTTGGTCACCGCCATGACCACACCCACCGCGACGGCGGGCTTCCCGGGCCGCCGCAGCCCGCGTCGCGCCACCATGAAGACGATCACCGCCAGGCCGGCGAGGATCCCCCGCACCATGGCGATCTCATAGGGAGACGCCCCGTCCCGGAGGGCGAGTCGGGTCACCACCGTCCCGGTACCCCACCCGAGTGATGCCAGCAGGGCCGCGCCCCAGATGCGTCGTTGCACGGATGCAAGAGTAGGGGCGGGCCACCCGGTCAGATCCGGGGTCGGTCGATCCTCCCGGCGGGGATCGTCCCCAGCCGGCCCGCCTGGTAGTCCTCGAAGGCCTGGGCGATCTCGGCCCTGGTGTTCATCACGAACGGCCCGTACCAGGCGACCTGCTCCCCAATGGGGAGTCCGCCGAGGATCAAGACGTCGAGGTCGGGGCTGCGGCTCTCCTGACGCTCGTCGGCGGCGATGCTCAACGAGTCGCCGGGCCCGAACACGACCAACTGCCCCATCTCCGCCGGACGCCGCTCGACACCGAAGTGACCGCGGCCGTTGAGGACGTAGGCGAGGGCGTTGAAGTCGGGACGCCACGGCACGGACAGCCTCGCCCCGGGATGCAGGGTGGCGTGCACCATCGCCATCGGGGTATGGGTCGAACCGGGCCCGTGATGCGAACCGAGGTCGCCGGCGATCAGACGCAGCAACACGTCGCCGTCCCGATTGGTGAGCAGGACGACCTCGCCGCTTCGCAGATCCTGATACTTGGGCGCCAGGCCCTTGTCGGCGGCGGGGAGGTTCACCCACAACTGGAAGCCGTGGAACAACCCGCCCGACACCACCAGTTCCTCGGGCGGGGTCTCGATGTGGAGGATCCCGGAACCGGCGGTCATCCACTGGGTATCGCCGTTGCTGATGACGCCGCCGCCCCCGTGGGAATCCTGATGCATCATCACGCCGTCGATCATGTAAGTGACGGTCTCGAACCCGCGATGCGGGTGCCACGGCGTTCCCTTGGGCTCCCCCGGGGCATAGTGGACCTCGCCCATCTGATCGAGATGGACGAACGGGTCCAGGTCGGCGAGATCGACCCCGTGGAAGGCACGACGCACCGGGAAACCCTCTCCCTCGAACCCCCGGGGGGCGGTGGTCACCGAACGGACCGGGCGCTCGACCCACGACGGATCGGCCGGGACGGTGATGCGGGGGAGTCGAAGGAGATCATCGACGGTGACGGCGGGCATGTGAGTCCTCGAGAGG
>JAHJML010000107.1 GCA_018821365.1 Actinomycetota bacterium
ATGTCCGCCTCGATGCTGGCGGCGGCGGAGGATGCCGACCGGCGCCTCACCGCTCTGGGGCGCCGGGTCGCCTGGTATGCGGGGATCGGCAGCGCCCTGGTCATCACCGGGGCCGGCATCGGGGTGTGGCTGGTGCTGAGGGTGGGGATCGGGGCCGCCGCCGCCGGGACGCTCGACCCGCTGCTGATCGGGGCGCTCGCCCTGCTGGCCGCCTCCTCCTTCGAATCGGTGGCCCTGCTGCCGGCCGGGTTGGATCACCTGGAGGCCGGGGTTGCCGCCGCCGGGCGCCTCGACGACCTGGCCGCCCGGCCCGACCCGGTCCCCGATCCGGTCTCCCCGGCCGCCGCCCCCGCCTCGGCAGCCGTCTCGCTGCGAGGGGTCTGGTTGCGTCACCGGGAGGGCGGCTCCTGGGCGTTGCGGGGCGTCGACCTCGACCTGGCCCCGGGACGGAGGGTGGCGCTGGTGGGCGAGAGCGGGGCCGGCAAGTCGAGCGTGGCCGCCGCGCTGCTGCGGTTCCGTGACATCGCGGCGGGGTCGTATTCGATCGGAGGCACCGATGTCGCCCACCTGACCGGCGAACAGGTGCGCCGGGTGGTCGGAGCCGCCGGGGAGGACGCCCACCTGCTGGCGGCCTCGCTCCGCACCAACCTGTCGATCGCCGATCCCGACGCCACCGACGACACCCTGACGGCCGCCCTCGGAGCCGTCCACCTCGGGGAGTGGCTCACCTCGCTGCCCGACGGCCTCGACACGCCGATCGGACCGGGGGGGCGCCCGGTCTCGGGGGGCGAGCGCCGCCGCATCTCGCTGGCCCGGGCCCTGCTGGGCGGCTTCCCGATCCTGATCGTCGACGAACCGGCCGCCGGGCTCGACACCGCCACCGCCCGGTCGGTGGTCGACGAGATCCTCGCCGTCGACCGGGGGGTCCTGCTGATCACCCACGGCACCGAGGGCCTCGCCTCCATGGACGAGATCATCGTCCTCGACGAGGGCCGGGTGGTCGAACGCGGCACCCACCGTGACCTGACGGCGGCCGGGGGCCGCTACGCCGAATTGCAGCGGGTGCGCCACCAGGCCGGGTAGGGGGGTGGGTCCGCCTCAGGGCACCAGCACCAGGGCGCCCTCCACGTCGCCGCGGCGGAGGCGGTCGAGAGCGGATTCGGCCCGTTCGAGAGGCACCGCCTCGGCGGCCACCCGCAGCCGGGTCGAGGCCGCTTCCGCCATGAACTCGATCCCGTCGCTGCGGGTCAGGTTGGCGACCGAGACGATGGAGCGCTCCTCCCACAGCAGGGCATAGGGGAAGGCGGGGATGTCGCTCATGTGGATTCCTGCGCACACCACCCTCCCGCCGGGGCGAACCACCCCGAGGGCGATCGGCACCAGCGGCCCGACCGGGGCGAAGATGATGGCGGCATCCAGGGGAGCCGGCGGCGGCTCGTCGGACCCGCCCGCCCAGACCGCACCCAGGCCGAGGGCGAACTGCTCGGCGGCCCGGTCGCCGGGGCGGGTGAAGGCGAACACCTCGAGGCGGCGGCCCACCGCCATCTGGGCGACGAGATGGGCGGCCGCCCCGAACCCGTAGAGGCCGAGGCGGCCTGCCTCCCCGGCCATCCGCAGCGACCGGTACCCGATCAGGCCGGCGCACAGCAGCGGCGCCGCCTCGACGTCGTCGTAGCCGCCGGGGATCGGGAAGCAGTAGCGGGCATCGGCGGCCACCGCCTCGGCGTAGCCGCCGTCGATGGTGTAGCCGGTGAAACGGGCCGCTTCGCACAGGTTCTCCCGCCCGGCCCGGCACTGCTCGCACTCGCCGCAGGTCCATCCCAGCCAGGGGATCCCGACCCGGTCCCCCACGGCGATGCCGCAGACCCCCTCCCCCAACCCGACGACCACCCCCACGATCTCGTGCCCCAGCACCAGCGGCAGCGACGGCTTGGTGAGTTCGCCGTCGCGGATGTGGAGATCGGTCCGGCACACCCCGCACGCCGCCACCCGCACCAGCACCTCGCCGGGGCGGGGGGACGGATCGGGCAGGTCGCCAAGCCGCAACGGCCGATTCGGCGCATCGAGGATCATCGCCCGCATGCCTGAGAGTCTGGCAGGGACCGACCGCTAGGGGAGTGTGGTCCCCGTCATCGACCTCAGACGCCTTCGATGCCCACCCCGGGAGGCCGTGCCAGTACGACGGTGCCCGTTGGCGGCGGACACCCGGTCGACGCATTCCCCCGGGGTGATCGTCGGCACTCGGACTACCCGATGGCAGGTACGGCTTCGGGGGCCTGCGAAGAAATCCGGGACTCCAGCACGATTATGAGCAACACTCAAGTACGCTGTCGAGCAGTGACCGACCATCCCACCATCATTCAAGGTGGCATGGGTGTGGCGG
>JAHJML010000108.1 GCA_018821365.1 Actinomycetota bacterium
AGAAATCCGCCGCTGCCTCAAACGACACATCGCCCGCCGCATCTACAAGCTCCTCGAAAACACCCCTTGACAGCCATAGAAGCATCATCTCCCCCGTACCGGGGGAGAGCAACTTCGTGGCCGGGCGCTCTTCCTCGCTCCCGCGCCGCGGGGGCGATGGGCCCGGCCGAGCAGGCCGGGGCCAGAGGGGGACGGTGCTCATCCAGCGGCGCACACGGCGCGCCACCGGGGCATCCCACCTCCCCCTCTGTCGCCTACGGCGACATCTCCCCCGTACCGGGGGAGAGCAACTTCGTGGCCGGGCGGTCTTCCTCTCTCCCGCGCCGCGGGGGAGATGGGCCCGGCCGAGCAGGCCGGGGCCAGAGGGGGACGGTGCTCATCCAGCGGCGCACACGGCGCGCCACCAGAGGGCCTGCGCTCCCCCTCTGCCCCCTGCGGGGGCATCTCCCCCGCAAGCGGGGGAGAACAACTTCGTGACCCTCCGCCCCCTCCGGCTTCCCTACTTGCCGGTCGACGCCAGGGTCTGCTGGTGGAAGGCGAGCAGCCAGCGGCCGTCTCGCCGCACGAAGGTGCTTGAGGTGAACGCCTTGAACGGTTCGTCGTCGTTGCGCTCCGCCGTCACCTTGTAGGTGATCACCGCGGCATCTTCACCCAGGCGGACCACCCGGGCGTCGGCGAACTCGACGGACGCCCACTCCTCGGCGTTGGCCCTGATGGTGTAGAGCACCATCGCCTTGTCCATGGCGCCGACGCCGTAGGGGAACACCATGACGGCCTCGTCGGCCAGGTGCTCGCCGAAGAACCCGGGATCGGTGGATGCCTCCCAGAACCCCTTCTCCAGGGCAGTCAACTCGGCGGTCAGATCGTCGGTCACCCTCACTCCTTTCGCAGCACCACGCCGTAGACGAAGCCGGAGAGTCCCATCCTCCACAGCGCCTCTACCCGCATCGGGCCCCCGGAGAACATCTGCTCGGGAGGTGGGAGGCTGTCGAGGCTCCGGTGCAGGTAGGTGTACTCCCGGCGGGCCCCGGCCAGCATGCCGACGGTGGGGACCACCACCGCGGTGCCGGCCCGGTTGACCGCCCGCGCCACCCTTCCCAGCGGCCGGGTGAGGTCGACGATCGCCGCCACCCCGCCGGGCCGCAGCACCCGATGGATCTCCTGCAGCGTCCCCGGCACCGACGACAGGTTCCTGAACACGTAGGCCGAGAACACCCCGTCGAATGCCCCGTCCTCGAAGGGCAGGCTCTCCCCGTAGGCGACCACCCGGCGCTGGGCCGGGTTGAGGGCCAGCATCCCGGGGGCAGGGTCGAGTGCCACGATCTGGCGATCGCCGAGATCGGGGTTGGCGGCCCCGGTGCCGCCGCCCAGGTCGAGCACCCGCCCCGGGGGCAGGTAGGCGATGGCCCGGCGGCGCCAGGAACGGTCCCTCCCCAGCGACAACACCCGGTTGAGGGTGTCGTAGCGCCGGGCGATCCGGGCGAAGACCTCGGGCCCTCTCACGGGCCGATCTGCTCGAACCCGGCGTAAGGGACCAGCGCGGCGGGGATTCGCACCGACCCATCCGCCTGCTGGTGGTTCTCCAGCAGGGCGATCAGGGTGCGGCCCACCGCCACTGCGGTCCCGTTGAGGGTGTGGACCAGATGGTTGTCACCCCCGGCGTCCTTGTACCGGATGCGCAGCCGCCTCGCCTGGAAGTCGGTGGTATTGGAGCACGAGGTGATCTCCCGGTAGCGTCCCTGCCCCGGCATCCACGCCTCGAGGTCGATCTTCTTGGCGGCGGGATCGCCGAGATCGCCGGTGCACACGTTGACCATGCGATAGGGGATCTCGAGGCCGCGGACGATCTTCTCCTCCTGGGCCACCAGGTAGGCGTGCTCCTCCCAGGTCCGCTCCGGAAGGGCATAGGAGAACATCTCGACCTAGTCGAACTGGTGGACCCGGAACATCCCCCTGGTGTCCTTGCCGTAAGTGCCCGCCTCCCGCCGGAAGCAGGTCGAGAAACCTGCATAGCGCAGCGGGAGATCGGCGCCGTCGAGGAGTTCGCCCATGTGGAGCCCGGCCAGGGGGATCTCGGCGGTGGCGGCCAGGTAGAGCGCGTCCGGTTCGACCTCGCCGCTGCCGGAGGCGTCCACTCCCACCGCATAGACCTGCTCCCGTCCGGCCGGGAAGAACCCGGTGCCGAACACGGCCTCCTCGCGCACCAGCACCGGCGGAACCACCGGAGTGAACCCCGCCTCCAGCAGGTGATCCATCGCGTAGCGGATGAGGGCGAACTCCAACATGGCGGCGGGGCCCTTGAGGTAGGCGAATCGCGACCCCGACAAGCGGACCGCCCGATCGACGTCGATGATGCCGAGCGCCTGCCCCAGGTCGAGGTGGTCCTTCGGCTCGAAACCGAAGTCGGGGACCGTCCCCCAGGTCTCGATCTCCTGGTTGTCCTCGTCGCTGTGCCCGAACGGCACCGAGGGATGGACCGGGTTGGGGAGGGTCATCCAGATGCGGCCGAACTCGGCATCGAGATCGTCGGCCTCGGTGATCGAAGCCTTGTACTCCTCCGACACCCGGGCCGCCGCGGCGATGGCGGCCTGCTTGGCGTCCCCCTGCAGCGTGGCGATGTTCTTGCCGCTCTGGCGCTGCTCGGCGCGCAGCGACTCGGCCCTGGTCCGGATCTCACGGCGGCGCCGGTCCAGATCGGTCAATGCGTCCAGATCGACGGCGAGGCCGCGCCGGTCCAGGGATGCCTTGAGCGCTTGGGGATCATCACGAAGCAGGGCTACATCGATCATGGAGGCATCGTACCGGTGCCGGTCGCCGCTACCGCCCGAGCGCCTGCCGGATGGCTTCCTGTTCCTCGGGGCTCAACTGCTCGGTACCCCGTCCGCCACGGATCATCTTGGTGTAGAAGATCGGCTCCTCCCGGCCCTTCATGACGGTCACTACCACCCCGTCGCCGTGCTCGTTGAGCATGGCGATGGACCGCGACAACTGCCCGGCGAGGTCCTGATGGGCGTCGTACCGCACCACCGCGGTGTATCGGATCGCACCCGGCATCCGGTCGGTGAGCGAGCGAACCACCGGTTGCAGCCTGGCAATGGCGTCCTCTGCGGCGGCCAAGTCGTCGTCGAGGCGGCGGAGAGCGTCGAAGACGCTCCCATCCTCCGGGATCGCCGACAGGCGGTCGGCGAGGCGGCGAACCTTGGCGATCTGGGTGAGCGCAGCCACCAGTGCGATGACCGCGACCAACGCCGCCCCGATTCCGACGATCTCTGGAACGGTCATTCGTCGGCGTTCCTGATGAACTGGAACGAGACACGGTCATCGGTGGGATCGTCGTCCTGGCCGCCGAGAGCGAACACCACCTCGTAGAAGCGGCCCCCCTGCACCGGCAGGTTCTCGAATCTCACCGTGCTCAGTTCCCCCGGTTCCAGCCGTTCGATGCCGCGGCTGTCCTCGTACGTGTCGCCTTCGTTGGAGACCATCGTCAGGTTCACCACGATCGTGTCGATCGGAACCGTACCGCGATTGGAGATGGTCACCTCGGCATCGAGCGTCTCGGACACCGGAACCACCGGAATACCGTTCCGCTCCCCGGTGGGGCTCGGATCCAGCCTGATGTCGGCCACCCCCAGGTTCACGATCACCCCGAGACCGGGGGCCTGCAGCATCTGGCGGATGATCGCCTCGGCGGTGAATTCGTCCACCCGGGCCGCCGGCACGAACGCCACCCCCGGGAACGGCTCGGCCAGCATGCCGGCCTCGGGTGTCCCCCGCACCATGGCCTGGAACTCCCGGTAGGCGGCATCCCCCACCCGCAGGTCGTTGAGGGAGGACTCCAATTGGGACCGCCCGGTCTCGTCGAGGGTGTCGTTGCTCAGCGTGAGGATGGCCTGGCGGAACCCGGTC
>JAHJML010000109.1 GCA_018821365.1 Actinomycetota bacterium
CCAATCCTGGGCAACCCTATTCCAGGACGTGCCGTCCGTCGACCACCATGCGGCGGCCCCGCTGCGATCCCCGCCCACCGCCACGAACCCGGGGCCGGCCGCGATGACATCGTCGACGGACACCCGCGACGATCCATCGGCCAGCGAGGTGAAGGCGCCCCCTTCATCGGGGTCCCGGAACCACTCCTCGCGATCCACGGACCACCAGGCCGCCCCCGGCGCGTCTCCCGAGCCCACCGCCACGATGCCCGGCCCGCCGGGGACGACGCCGCTGATCGAGCTGTATGTGGATTGAGGTCCAAGAGGTTCGAAAGCTGGACTGGTGACGGTCCTCCACTCGCGGCCGTTGTCGGAGAGCCAGATCCCCGCCGGATCGCCTGCCGTCCCGGCCGCCACGAACCCCGAGCCATCGGCCGCCACGGCGTGGGCGTTCCCCACTCGAGTGCCCGCTGCATCCCACGTTCGACCATCGGGGGACCACCAGAACCCGGTGGTGTCTCCGTCCCGCACGACCATCACGAAACCGCCGTCCCCGTGTGCCACCGCATCGGCATGGCCCGGGGCGTCCACGGTGACCCGCTCCCAGGTTGGCGCAAACGGGGCCGGGATGCCCTCAGGCCGGGGAGTCGATCGGTTGGTGAAGTACCACGCGGCCCCGACCGCCGCCACCGCCACCGCTGCGACGACGGCGGCGCCCATCCAACGGCGGCCCGACCGGACCCGAGCGGCTACCGGTGTGGCAGGCTCATCGGAGGTGCTTCGGCGCCCCGCTGCGAGGTCCGATCCGCAGTACCGGCAGATCACCGCCCTGGCCATGATCACCTCGGCGCAGAACGGGCAGGCGGCCGTCTCCTCGGTCGCTGCCGCGACGGAATCCGTCTCAGGGCCATCGGGTCCGAGGGATTCAGGTGTCCGGGCTCCGGCGGGCGCCGTCTGGGGTTGGCGAGACGCGATGAGGCGGGTTCCGCAGTATCCACAGACCTTGGCTGTGGCGGGAAGCTCACGCGAGCACTCCGGGCACGTCATCAGCTGCCTCCCTCCGGGGGGTGCGGTTAGATGCAGGTGAATGCTAGGTGACGCGGCACTGTGCCCGTTGCCCCATCCCGCTCACCCGGGAGCCCCGGGAGCGACCGAAGTCCTGACCGTCGTCGTCGTGACCCGGATCCCCCGGGGCACCAGGGCACGCTCGGCGAGCACGAACGCAACCTCGGTGGCGATCGCCAGCAGGGCGACCAGCACCGATCCCGCAAACACCTGGACGTTGTCCTGCTGGGCGAAGCCGTCGATGATGAAGCGGCCCAACCCTCCCCAGGCCACCAGGGCTCCCAGGGTGGCGGTGGCCACCACCTGCACCGAGGCGACCCGGGTGGCGGCCAACACGATCGGCATCGCCATCGGGAGCTCGATCCGGGTGAGGATCTGCCGTTCGGTGAGGCCCATGCCTCGGGCCGCCTCGATCGTGTCGGCGTCGACCTCCCGCACGCCGGTGAAGGCATTCGTGAACACCGGAGGTATCGCCAAGGCCAGCAGGGCGACGAAGGTGGGCCAGAAGCCCAGGCCGCTCGGGATGGGGGAGAACTCCCAGCCGAAGATGTCGATGCCCTTGGCGAGTTCGATGGTGAACGGCAGCGCCAGCGCCAGGATCCCGAACGAGGGGATGGCCCTGCCGAGGTTGACGGCGGTCACCACCCAGTTGCCGCCCCGCTTGCGGTGGCCGAGGGCGATGGCGGGGAGCAGGGCGACGGCGAGGGCGACGGCCATGGTGAAGACCGAGATCTGGATGTGCTCGTAGAGGCGGTTGAGGATGCCGGCGTCGCCCCACCAGTGCTCAGCGGTGGCAAACCAGGCGACGACCTCGCCGAGGAATCCCATCAGTCCGCCTGCCTGCTGCGGGCCCAGGGCGTGAGTGCCCGCTCTCCCCGGGCCAGAGCCACGTCGACGACGACGGCCAGCACCACCGACAGGACCACGCCGACGATGATCTGGGTCCAGAAGAACGAGTTGAGGCCCCGGAGGATGAAGAACCCGAGACCGCCGAGGCCGATCAGCGAGGTGACGGTGACCAGGCCGATCACCGTCACGGTGGCGATGCGGATCCCGGCCACGATCACCGGGAGCGCCAGGGGGAGTTCAATCTCCAGGAACAGCCTGCGCCGGGTGTAGCCCATCCCGAGGGCGGCCTCCTTGACGTCGGGAGCCACACCGTCGATGCCGGCCACGATGTTGCGGATCAGGATCAGCAGTGTGTAAGAGACCAGTCCGATCTCGGCGGTGGTCTTCGACAGGCCCGTGAACGGCACCAGCATCGCAAACAGGGCCAGGCTCGGGATCGTGTAGAGGATGCCGGTCACCCAGGTGATCGGGGCATAGGTCCTCCGCCAGCGGAGGGCGATCAGCGACAGGCCGAAGGCGATGACCGCCCCGATCCCCACCGCCATGGCAGTGAGCACCAGGTGCTCGACGGTCCGATCCCAGATGACGGCGAGGTTGCGGAACACCCAGTCCCACCGGAAGAACGGCCCCGAAGCCTGAGCCAGGATCGCGGTCTGGGCCGGGATCACTGCACGATCTCCCGGCTGATCGCATCGGTGGTCAGCATCCCCACGTAGCGGTCGTCGTCGAACACCGGGGCCACCTGGGTGTGGCTGGTGATGACGGTCTCGAGGGCATCCCGCAGCGAGTCGTCGAGGCCGAGGCGGGCCTTGAACGGCCGGGGCGCCAGGTGGGAGATCCGGGCGCCGGCCTCCAGGTCGGAGGCGGGCACCCAACCCAGCAACCGATCGCCGCTGCCGATGGCGAACCAATCCAACCCGTAGTCGGCCATGAGGGAGCGGGCATCTTCGGGGGTACCGTCGACGGGCACCACCGGGCCCGGCACCAGTCCCACCCCCCGGATCGGGATCAGCGACAACCGCTTGATGCCACGGTCCGAGCCCAGGAAATCCTCTACGAACGCATCGGAAGGGCTGCGGAGGATCTCGGCGGGGGTGTCGTACTGCTCCAGGATGCCCCCGGTGTTGAGGATCGCCACCCGGTC
>JAHJML010000110.1 GCA_018821365.1 Actinomycetota bacterium
CAAAGCTACCGCACCCGGGCGGTCAATCGCCCCGCACCAGGCGGGCGGCGGCCCGGTTGTGCTCGTCGATCCAGTGCTGCTCGTGGAGCAGGCAGGTGCATTCGCCGCCCGAGACGATCGCCCGGCCCTGGACGTAGGTGTGGAGGGCGGGCACCGGTGCGCACAGCAGTGCCGCCGCCACCGGGTCGTGGAGGGCGCCGGCGTACTCGATGCGGGAGAGGTCGAGGGTGAAGAAGTCGGCGCACTTCCCCTCGGCCAGCGACCCGATGTCGTCCCGCCCCAGCACGGCCGCCCCGCCGAGCGTCGCCATCTCCAGGGCGGTGCGGGCAGCCATCTGCGGGCCGCTCCCGATGCCGGGCGAGGAAGCGAGCCGAGCGAGGAGCAGGGCCAGTCGGGTCTCGCCGAGCATGTTGCTGCCGTCGTTGCTGGCCGATCCATCGACCCCGAGGCCGACGGGGACTCCGGCTGCCAGGTACCGAGCGACCGGGGCGATCCCGGAGGCGAGGCGCATGTTGGACGATGGGCAGTGAGCCACCCCGGTGCCGGCGGCGGCCATCCGCCCGATCTCCTCGTCGTTCACGAAGATGCCGTGGGCGTACCAGACGTCGGGCCCCGCCCACCCGAGATCCTCTGCGTAGGGGACCGGCCGGGCGCCGAAGGTGGCGACGCAGAAGTCCTCTTCGTCCCTGGTCTCGGCGAGGTGGGTGTGGAGGCGCACCCCCTTGTCGCGCGCCAGTTCCACCGAGCGCCGCATCAGGTCGGGGGTCACCGAGAAGGGGGAGCAGGGGGCCAGCACCACCCTGGTCATCGAACCCGGAGCGGGGTCGTGGAACCGGTCGATCACGTCGGCGCAGTCGGCCAGGATCACATCCTCGTCCTCGACCACCGAGTCGGGGGGCAGGCCGCCGGCGCTCTCGCCGAGGCTCATCGAGCCGCGGGACACGTGGAAGCGGACCCCCACCTCGTGGGCCGCCGCCACCTGGTCGGCCACCGTCGACCCGTTGGGCCACAGGTAGTGATGATCGAAGGCGGTGGTGCACCCACTGTGGGCCAACTCCAGCAAACCGGTGCGGGTGGCTAGGTCGACGTCCTCGGGCGTCATCCGGGCCCAGATGGGGTAGAGGACCTTGAGCCAGTCGAACAGGCCGGCGTCCTGGGCCCCCGGAACCGCCCGGGTGAGGGTCTGGTAGAGATGATGGTGGGTGTTGACGAGGCCGGGGAGCACCAGGAGGCCGGAGGCGTCGAGGATCTCGTCGGCGGTGGCGGGGAGGGTGTCGGCAGGGCCGACCGCCTCGATGAACCCGTCTCTGGCGAACAACCCGCCGCCCCGGATCTCCCGCCGCACCGGGTCCATGGTCACCAGCATCTCGGCGTTGCGGACCAGCAGGGTGGGCATGGCATCAAGCCTAGGTGGAGCCGGGGGTGGGGGTTCGCCCACCCGTGCTTCCTTGGGTGTTGCGAGCACGCTGCCGCCGGATCGGTCCGGGACGGTCCCTGCCGGGAGGGCTGTCCGGGCCGGGCCGCCCGGTAGCATCGAGGAGGACACTTCATGCGCCGCATCGCCACGAGGCTCACGATGGCTCTTCTGTTCGTCGTGGTGACGATCAGCACGCTGTTCATCGTGGTTGGAATCCGCATCGTCTCGGACCGCGTCGCCGCTGAGGAGCGGAGCACACTGGCTGCCGACACACTGGTAGTCACGGAGGGCTACCGGAGTCGCGCCGATCAGATCTTCGACATCGTCAGGTTGTCGGCGAATCGCTTCTACCTGCGCGACGCATTGTCGATGGACCGGCCGCAAGATGCCGTGCCCGAATTGACCCGAATCTGGCAGGCCGAGCGGTTGGACTTCCTCACGGTGACCGATGCATCGGGGGTGACCCTGCTGCGGGTCACCGATCCCTGGTCGAAGGGTGACGACCGCTCCGGAGATGCTCTCGTGGCATCTGTGCTCGACCAGCGGAGACCGCTGGTGGGGACCACCGTCTTCGATGCCGAGGCGATCTCGGTGGAGTGCTTCAGGCGGAGCCCGGCGGCGTGCGCCATCACCGGCATGCCGGATGGCAGCGGCATGGTGCTCATGGCGGCCGCCCCGATCTTCGGCGATGGCGACGAGCAGATCGGGATCCTCCTGGGCGGGGTGCTGGTCAACGGGGCAGGTGACCTGGCCGAGGCTCTGTGGTCGAACTTGCCGGACCGGGCCGATCTCGGGTCGTCCGCCTCCGGGTCGGTGACCATCTACCAGGGCGCTGCCGTCGTGGCCACCGATCGAGCGACCGGCAGGGCCCTGTCGGGAACGGTCGGCGACGCGGTCGGGGAGATCCGCGACATGGTGATCGGGACGGGATCCGCCTGGGTGGGCACCACGGAGTTGGGAGGCGAGCGCTACCTGAGCCGGTTCGAGCCGATCAGCGATCCCGCCGGTCGGGTGATCGGGATGATCCAGGTCGGGTTGGCGGATCGTCCCTATCGAGAGGTGCAGATGCGGACGATGGCGACCTTCTTGGGCATCGTCCTCGGCGGGGCGATCTTGGTGCTGCTGCTGTCGCTGCTGGTGGCGCGGGGGATTTCCCGTCCGATCAAACGACTGGTGGCAGCGGCGGCTTCGATCTCCGGGGGGGACCTAGATTCCCGGACGGAGGTTGGGTCGCCGGCCGAATTGGCACGGCTGAGCGAGTCGTTCAATGTGATGGCGGAATCGATCCAGGAGCGGGATCGGCGCATCGCCGAGTTCGCTGCGGGCCGAATCAAGGAATCCGAGCGGCTGGCAGTCGTGGGACAGATGGCCGCCGGAGTGGCCCACGAACTGAACAACCCGCTGCAGGGGATCGTGGCGTACTCCCAATTGCTGTTGGAGGATCTGCCGGCCGAGGACGGCCGCCGGGCCAAGGTGAAGATCATCACCGAGCAGGCAGATCGGTGTGCCGGGATCATCCGTGCCCTGCTCGACTTCTCACGGCCACAGCCGCCGGCAACCCGCCGGGTGGACGTGAATCAGGTGGTGGACGAGACGGTGTCTCTGCTGGCGGCCAGGGACCTGTTCCGTTCGATCCGGGTGGTGAGGGACATGACTCCCCGTCTCGGCGAGGCGATGGCGGATCCGGCCCAACTCCAGCAGGTGTTGGTGAACCTGATGGTCAACGCGGCCGAAGCGATGGATGGTGGAGGGACGATGACCGTCTCGACCCGCCCCGGACCGGCCGAGGTGGTGGTGTCGGTCGCCGACACCGGTCCGGGCATCTCGCCGGAGAACCTCGAGCGGATCTTCGACCCGTTCTTCTCCACCAAGGAGGCCACCCACGGCACCGGGCTGGGTTTGGCGATCAGCCACGGGATCATCCGGAGTCACCACGGATCGCTGGTCGCCGTCAGCGAACCGGGTCGGGGAGCGGTCTTCGAGATCCACTTGCCATTTGTGGACTAAAGACCCTGGCACACCGGCCGGAGACGGAATATGCCTGACGGCATGGCCACCGTGTTCCCTGCGGTGTTGGTCGTGGATGACGAAGAGGTCGTACTCGACTCCTGTGCGATGATCCTCGAAGGGCAAGGGTATGCGGTGCAGACCGCCCGGGACGGATCCACCGCCCTCGAGTTGGTACCCAGTCTGCGCCCCGAACTGGTGCTGACCGATGTCCGGATGCCGGGGGTGGGCGGACTCGAATTGCTGGAGCAGATCCACCGGATCGATCCGGCCATCGTGGTGGTGGTCATTACCGGTTTCGGGACCGTCGACCTGGCGGTGGAGGCGATGCGGAGGGGCGCCTACGACTTCATCGCCAAACCCTTCACACCCGAGCAGCTGCGCCGGGTGGTTCGACTTGGACTCGACCATCGGCGCCTCGAACTCCGTGCCGCTCGACTCGAGAGCGAGAAGGAGGCCTTGAGCGACAATTTCGCCGCCATCGTCTCTCATGAGCTCAAGTCCCCGTTGGGAGCCGTCCAGCAGAACCTCTACGCGCTGGAGCGGGAACTGGCGAGCGTGGCCGACGAGGATCAGCGGGAGCGCATGCGCCGTATGCGGGAGCGCATCGCCGATCTGCTCAGGCTTGTCGACACCTGGCTGCGAGGTATCTCGGTCGACATCGGTGGCATCCGGGAGCGGTTCGGCCCGGTGGCGATCGGGGATGTGATCCGGAAGGCCATCGATGCCGTCGAACCAGTGGCGGTTCGCAAGAGCGTCGAACTGGTGGTGTCGGTGGACGAGGTGTCGGCACCGGTTCTCGGAGACGAGGGCACGCTGGTGGAGGCGATCGCCAATGTGGCCGGTAATGCGATCAAGTACTCGTATGAGGAGGGCTCCGTGATCGTGGCCGCCCGGGATCAGGGGGACCGGATCGCCGTCGAGATCACCGATCACGGCATCGGCATCACCCCCAAGGATCGAGATCGGATCTTCGACGACTTCTACAGATCCGCAACCGCCGGCGGCACCGGCGCAGGGCTCGGGCTGGCCATCAGCCGCCGAATCATCGAGGCGCACGGGGGCGACATCCGGGTCGAGAGTGAGCCCGGCAAGGGGGCGACCTTCACCATCCTGCTCCCCGTCTGCGTGACTATCAATGGTGGGGAGCCGTCTGGCCCCTGCCGGGGGAACCCGGGCCCTTCCCTACCCGGGGGCTTGGAGGAACAGAGTGAGTGATCCCAAACGGCTGTTGATCATCGATGACGACCCGGACTTCGCCGGGGCGATCCGGTCGATCCTGATCGACGCCGGATACGAGACGGACGTCGAGTACAACCCGGACGATGGTTGGCATGCGCTCGAGAAGGGCGGCTACGACCTCCTCCTGCTCGACATCATGATGGGGCGTGGTGCCGAGGGCGTGATGATGGCCCGCAAGATCCGCAAGGACCCCGTGATGCGGGAGATGCCGGTCCTCATCATCACCGGCATCCGGGAGCAGATTGCCTTCCTGTTCCCCGGTCAGGCCATTCATCCGGGGTTCGTGCCTGTCGACGAGTTGATGGAGAAACCGGTCGATCCAGACCTCCTGCTGGATCGGGTGAGGTCGTTGATCGCGGCCGCCGAGGCCCGTCACTCGAAGGCCGACTAGAGGCGGCATGACCACCACCCTCCACTTCGATCAGGAGGTGATGAACCTCCTGCACGCCGCCGGCGGGGAGCCGCTGAGTACCTGCATCCAATGTGCGATGTGCTCGGCGAGTTGCCCGGCGGCGCCGTTCATGGACGACAGCCCGAGGCGGCTGATCGCATTGATCAACGCCGACCTGCGCGACCAGGTGCTGGCCAGCAACACCTTCTGGACGTGCGCATCCTGCTTCGCTTGCACCGAGCGCTGTCCTCGCGGGATCGATCCCGCCCAGCTCATGTATGCGCTGCGGCGCTACTCGATCTGGAAGGGTGTTCATCGGGAGGACCTGGTTGGGCCCGACTTCTCCCGCCGGTTCGTGCGGACGATCCTGCGAAACGGCAAGTCCTACGAGCCGGGATACGCCCCCGCCTTCATCTGGGAGGGTGGCTTCCCCGGCATGGTGCGCGAGGTGCAGGGAGCGCTGCGGCTGCTTCGTAAGGGCCGGCTGCCCTTGATCCCGTCGCGGATCAAGGACCTCGACGGGTTCCGGCGCATGATCGGCCGCATCATTCCACTGGAGGGTTTCGAATGACGACCTACGCCTACTACCCCGGATGCTCGTTGGAGACCATGGCGGCCAGCTACCACGTCTCTGCCACCGAAGTGGCCCGGCGCCTGGGGATCGACCTGGTGGAGATCGAGGACTGGAACTGCTGCGGGGCGACCGCCTACTCGCAGGTCGACGAGTTGCTGGCCCAGGTTCTCTGCGCCAGGAACCTGGCGCTGGTCGAGCAGTCGGGCCGCACCGACGTGGTGGCCCCCTGCAGCGCCTGCTTCAAGAACCTGTCGTTCGCCAACCTCCACATGCAGGACGACGGCGATCTTCTCGAACACATGAACTACGCCCTGGATGCCGACGGCCTCGCCTACTCGGGTTCGGTCCGGGTGCATCACCTGATGGGCATGTTGGTGGACGAGGTGGGCATCGATGCGATCCGCGCCAGGGTCACCAAACCTCAGGAGGGCCTGCGGGTGGCCGTCTACTACGGGTGTCAATTGGTCCGACCCCACCGACCGGGTCAAGGGATGCAGGACGTCGAGGACCCCCGCTTCTTCGAGGACCTGATGGAGGCGATCGGGGCCGACGTGGTCCCCTTCCCGCACCGTCTCAGGTGTTGCGGGGGGTCGCTGATCGTGACGTCGCGGAAGGCCGCCCTGGCGATGCTCCACGAACTCCTGCGAAGCGCCGGCGAGTCGGGGGCCGACCTGATCGTCACCGCCTGCCCGCTGTGTCAGGTGAACCTCGAGTTGTATCAGGCGGAGGTGAACCGGGAGTTCGGAGCCGAGTTCAAGATGCCGGTCGTCTACTTCACACAGTTGATGGGACTGGCGCTGGGGGCTTCCCCCAAGCAGGTTGGGATCGGGTCCGAGATCGTCAAGGCCGGTTCGGTGCTCGCCTGCCGCGGGGCGGCGACCCCCTGACATCCGGGATCGACGTCACTTCCGGGCGGCTGCCCCCTCTGGCCCCGGCTGGCTCGGCCGGGCCCATCTCCCCCGCTTCGTGCCCGGACCGGGGACATCCTTTACGGGTGTGCGGGGACATCCTTGACACTCTCAGAGCTCGTCATGGGGGTGTCAGATGCCGTGGAGGGAGTGTGACCGGGTGAGTGAACGGCTCGAGTTCGTGCGTCTCGCCGAGTCCGAGTCGGTGTCGTTCGCTGAACTGTGCCGCCGTTTCGGGGTGTCGCGTCAGACCGGATACGTGTGGCTCCGACGATTCGAGTCTGATGGGATGTCCGGTCTTGTGGATCGGTCGCGTCGCCCCCTTCACAGTCCCACCGGTACCGACCCGGTGATGGAGGACTTGGTGGTCGAGCTGCGACAGGAGCATCCCCGTTGGGGTGGCCGCAAGCTCAACCGGGTGCTCACCAACCGGGGTTATCGACGGGTGCCGGCGCCGTCGACGATCTCGTCGGCGGTGACGGGCAGGGTGTCGGTGGGGCCGACCGCCTCGATGAATCCGTCTCAGGCGAACAACCCGCCGCCCCGGATCTCCCGCCGCTCCGGGTCCATGGTCACCAGCATCTCGGCGTTGCGAACCAGCAAGGTGGGCATGGCATCAAGCCTAGGTGGGCGGGGTGGGGGTGGGGTCGATCCCAGGGCGTGACCGGTCTCGCAAGCGGGAGCCGTGCTGGTGTGGTCGGTTACCATCCGTCATGAGGGCCACGGCAGGGGTGGCGGGTGCCCCGTTCCTGTTCCTTCCCCTGACGGGGAAGGTGGCTCGGCCCGAAGGGCCGAGACGGAAGAAGTGCGTCTGAGACCTGATCGACGCACCCCCCTCCCCTCCGGAGCCTTCGGCTCCTCCGGGACTCCCCCCTGGAGGTGGGAGAAAGCCGAACAGCGCTCCCTCGCTCGCATGCGATATTCGCGCCGTCCCTCATGAGGGGGCACGGCGCACCTACGGGTCCCCCTTGTCGGCGCTCCTCCACTCCAGGGGAGGTGGACCGGCCCGCAGGGCCGGGCCGGAGGGGGTGCGCACTTGGTCGTGACCGACGCACCCCCCTTCTCCCCGGAGCGTGAGGGTTCCCGGGGCCTCGCCGCTGGGGGGTTTGCGGTGGACGCGTCTGTCAAGGGGGGCTCCCGGTGTTCACGGTGCTCTGGGCTGCGGTTGGCGGGTTTGGAGTGTCCCGGGTCGATGGGGGTTGGTGGGCCGACGGAGGAGGGCGGCGCGGGTGTCGGCGGCGGTCTTGTTCCGGTGGCAGGGGAGGCAGCGGCCGCCGGTGTTGGCCACCGAGGTGGCCCCGCCGTCGGCGAGGGCCTGGAGGTGGTCGACTTCGAGGTGGAAGCGGTTGCCGCAGTCGATGCAGCGAGGACCGTCGAAGTCCGGTGGATCCCCCAACTGCAAGGCGATGCGGACCGGTGGGGGGAGGTTGCGGGTCCAGCGTGTGAAGTGCCGCAGGTCTTCCCCGTCGAAGAACAGTGCGTTCAGGAAGGCGTCCCCGGCGATGCTGTGCGCTACCCGGGGGTCGATGGGCCCGATGCCGGGGATCTTGCAGTGCTCACCGTCCCGGACGTCGCGCCAGCCTCGCTGGGTGATTTCGTGGCTGACCAGGACCACCATCTCGGTGCGGCCCCTGGGGCCGTCGCTTCCCGTGGCGATGGCAGGGAGGGCGTCGGCGAGGCAACGCTC
Organism: Actinomycetota bacterium; assembly: GCA_018821365.1. Lineage (GTDB taxonomy): Bacteria > Actinomycetota > Acidimicrobiia > Spongiisociales > UBA11373 > JAHJML01. Next base: position 8,227 of record JAHJML010000110.1, read on the forward strand.
GAAGGGTTCGTCCCCGGGGGCGCGGCGGGCGATGCGGCGGGCCTCGCGGTCGAGGCGGTGGACGATCGGGGCGCCGATGTGGGGTTCGAGGGCGGCTTCGATGCACACCATGCCCATCTCCCCGACCCAGTGCCGCAACCTGCGGGCCTGGTGCTGCCGGTCACCGAGGGTGGAACGGTCTTCGGCTTGCAGACGGACTGCCCGGGCCCTGTCCTCGAGGACGTGGAACGACTCGTTGCGAGCCACCGACAGCAGATCGTCCATGGATTCGGGGGCGACCGCGGTGGTGCGGGCGATCAGGGCGGCCTGGTCCAGGGAGACCTCACCGCAGCGGGCCGCTTCGGCGAGGCGAGGGTCGGCGCCGAATCTGCGCCCGGTCTCGATGGTCTTGCGGGCCGCCCCCACGGAGGTGCCGGACACCCGGGCCAACTCGGTGGGGTTGCCGAGGCGGGCCGAGACGGCGGCCTTGCCGAAGGCGGCGAGACGCTCGATCCGGGAGTAGAAACGCAGCAGCCGCTCGGCCTCCACCCGGCTGCAACGCTGCGCATCCAGGCCGGCGTTGGCCTGTTCGAGGAGGCGCATGGCCCGGTCCAGAGGTTCCGTTTCCATGTGCACACCATGCCGCACGCGTACGACACAATCGGGCTGCCCCCGCTGGCCTCGGCTGCCCCCTCTGCCCTGCTTCTCCCCCGCGGCGCGGGAGAGAGAAAGCCTGCCGGTTCGTTCCCGAACGGGTTGCCCTTCTCTCCCGCCCTGGGGCGGGGGAGATGCCCCGGAGGGGCAGAGGGGGTGGGGGTGGCAGCCTGGGGTGGCGATTCTTGGGGTTCGCTGCCGCTAACCAGCCTGAGCAGATTCCCGGTGCTGTTCCAGGAGGGCCTTCAGTTCGTGAGCATCCCGGAAAGGCACTACCAGCAGACGAGCGTCGATCGCCCGCGGCCACCGGCTCGACCTCCTGCGAATACCCACCATTGAACCGCCCCATGCGGGCCGTGAAACCGTGAAGGCGGCCACATCGTCCCATGCGACCGTTCTCAGCCAACTCGGCCGGGTGAGGTCCGTGAAGCCGTAACTGGTGATCGTCAGAAGGGGAAGCGACCGGGCCAAGAGGAACGAGTACCAGAGAAACCACCACAGGCTCGCGACTAGCGCAAACACGGACAGGACCACCAGCAAGACGGAGGGGACGTATCGGAACGGGAAGGTTTCCCAGTAGACCTTCTGGTACAGCACCATGGACCCAGCCAGGCATGCCATCAGGGTCGCCACTCCGATCGCGACCGTTAGCCGCTTGCGGTCTCCTGGTATTTCAAGGGTCGGAGCATGCGTATCCGTCACTCCGGGCTGAACCTAGCATCGGACTCCCGCCCCCAAGGCCGACGGCGGTCGGGGGAAAGCCGCCGCCCCTCCTTCACTTGAATGTGCAACGAAACTCGTCACGACGTGAGAGCCGGTAGCGGTCCGGCGTGGTGTAACGACCGGGTGCGGGGCCGGGGGGCAAGGTGGGCCGCCCCGGCAGCCGGCGTGCCCCGGGACGCACCGGCCCGCTCCACACCCGCCAGGCGGCCCCTAGAGCACGGAAGGCGCCGTTTCCACCCTTCGGTGCTCTCTGGGGCCGGTCCCGCCCCCGACGACGCCACAGGTGACGCTCTGGGGGCGCTCGCCCTGTCGCAGAGCCGGAGGGACCGGCCCTCCGCGAGGGGCGTCCTCGGGAGGTATGACATTGAGAAGCGTCACCCTGGGGTTGCCCCCTCCGGCCCCGGTTGCCCCCTCCGGCCCCGGTTGCCCCCTCCGGCCCCGGTTGCCCCCCCAACCCCCCTCTGCCCTGCGGGCATCTCCCCCGCTGCGCGGGAGAGAGAAAGACTGACCCGCCCGTCGAGGGGGGTTGTGTGGGGGTTTGGGTCCCTCCCCCAACCCCCCTCCCTCTGCCCCCAGAAGGGGCAGAGGGAGGGGGACGTCACCCGACCTCCCCTTTCCACAGGGCGCGGAATTCCTCGCTGGTCTCCAGCAACTCCTCGAGGGTGCCGGTGGCGGCGACCCGGCCGCCTTCCATCACCACGATCTGGTCGGCTCGCTGCAGCGCCGGGCGGCGGTGTGACACCACCAGGCTGGTAACCCCGGCCCGTTCGGCGAACAGGCGGTCCCACAGGATCCGCTCGGTCTCGACGTCCAGTGCACTGGAGAGATCGTCGAACACCAGCACCTCGGGATCGCGCACGAACATGCGGGCCGCCGCCGACCGCTGCACCTGGCCGCCCGACAGCCGCACTCCCAGGGGCCCGACCATCGTGTCGAGACCCTCCGGCATCTCCTCCAGGTCGGGTCCCATGACCGCGCTCCGGATGGCGCTGTCGAGGCGCTCCTCCAGTTCGGGGCGCCCCATCAGGAGGTTGTCCCGCAGCGACATCGAGAACAGCCTGGGCACCTGCGGCGTGTAGGCGGAGCGGGGCGGCACGAAGAAGCCGGCGGGGTCGTCGACCGCCTCGCCGTTCCAGCGGATCGTCCCCTCATGGGCATCCACCAAACCCAGGATGGCTCGCAACAGGGTCGTCTTGCCGGAGCCGACCTTCCCGGTCACCACGGTGAACGACCCGCCCGGCACCACCAGGTCGACGTCGGCGATGCCCGCAGTCGAATCCGGGTAGGTGAAGGACAGTCCCTCGACCCGCAGTTCGTCGAGAGGCTCCACGGCGGGAAGGCTCTCGGCGGGGTCGAACACCTCGCCGGTGAGGTACAACTCGTGGCCGGCGGCCAGCGTCAGCGGGGGGGCGCCCCGCAGGAGGGCGATCATCCGGCCGAACGAGATGCCCGCCTGCTGGAATCTGGCGATGAACAGGCCGAGCACGAAGACCGCATCACTGACGAAGGTCAGGAAGTAGGTGAACACCGCGAAATCACCGACCGTGAACTCCCCCGACGCCATGTTGCGGGCGCCGACGATCAGGATGAGGCCGGTGCCGATGTTGACCGTGTTCCAGAACGCCGACTCCAGCATCGCGGTCAGCACTCGGTCGCGCACCATGGCGCTGCGCCGAACGTCGTTGAGGCCCCGGAAATGCTCGATCATCGGCGCTTCGGCCCCGGCCACCTTGATGGACTGGACCGCCCCGAAGGTCTCACCGAGCGCCTCGGTGATCTGCCCGGTGGCGATCCGGGCGGCCTCGCGGTAGCGGCGGATCCGCTTGCGAGCCTGGGCGGCGATGTACACCACCCCCACCGTGGGGGCAAACACGAACAGGGTCACCCGGGTGTCGATGGAGAGCATCACGGCCATGGCCACCGCCGAGAACACGGTCAATCCCATCAGGTCCACCGTCCACGACAGCGACTCCTCGACCTCGTCCACGTCCTCCCGGAACCGGCTGATCGCCTCGCCGGCGGACCGCTCCACCGCCTGGGCTCCCGGCATCTCGAACACCCTGGCCAGCATGTTGCGGCGCAGTTGGGTCCCGGTGCGGAACATGAAGTGCACGTCGGTCCACATCCCCGTCACCATGACGCCGAGACGGGCGAACCCGTAGCCGAGCATGAGGGCGATCAGCGTCGGCACGGTGAACCCGACCGGGTTGGTGGAGGCAGGGTCGATCCTGTCGAAGAAGGCGCGGGTCAGCAGGGCCGGGATGACCGGCATCACCCAGATCGACATCCAGAGCATGGCGTTGATCCCATACCGGAGCCGCTGGTTCTTGATCAACTGCCAGCCGATGCGAGCGGTCGGCGCCCTCGGGGTGAGTTCTTCTGTCGTCATGCGAGCACGTCCTCCATACCGGTCTCGAGCAGGCGCGACAGTCGGGAGTCGGGGTCGGCGGCCAGTGCCGCCCGCTCCCCGAACTCGACGACCCGTCCGCCCTCGAGGATCAAGATGTCGTCGGCGCGCTCCACCGTTGCCAGGCGGTGGGCGATGATCACGCCGGTCCTTGCCTGGAGCAGTCGGCCGACCGCCCGTTCGATGAGCACCTCGGTGGCCGGGTCGAGCCGCGACGATGCCTCGTCGAGGATCACCAGGCCCGGGTCCCGCAGGAAGATGCGGGCGAGCGCCAGCAACTGCGCCTGGCCCGCCGAGAGCCCGGACCCGCCCGCCTCCAGCACCGTGTCGAGCGCGTCGGGCAATCCCGCCACCCAGTCGCCGAGGCCCAGGTCGAAGAGGACCTCCCACAACCGCTCGTCGGCAATGGTGGTGTCGAAGAAGGTCATGTTGTCCCGCACCGTCGCCCGGAACAGCTGCACCTCCTGGGTCACCATGCCCACCCTGCTGCGCAGGTCGTCGATGTCGGCATCGCGGAGGGAGACCCCGCCGACCCGCAGGTTGCCCTCGATGGGGTCGTAGAGCCTGGTGAGCAGCCTGGCGAGGGTGGACTTGCCGCTGCCGGTCCTCCCCAGCACCCCCACGACCCGATCGGCCCCGATCGCCACATCGACGTCCTGCAGCACCAACTCGCCGGTCGACGCGTCGTCCTCGTAGGCGAAGCTGAGATTCTCGAACGCCAGCGACAGCGGCCCCTCCGGCAAGCGGAGGCGCCCGGTGGTGTCGAGGTTGCTGGTGCGGGCGAACAGTTCCTGGACCCTCTCGATGCCGGCTCCGGCCTTCTGGAGGTCGCCCATCTGCTCGCGGATCTGGTCCATCGGGTGCCGGATCATGTCCGTGTAGTGGAAGATCAGGTACACACTGCCGATGGTGAGCCTGCCGTCGCCGACCATCCTCCACCCCAGCCAGAACACCAGGCCCATCCCGACGATGTAGGAGACGATGCCGGTGCCCCAGAGGGCGGCGAACCCCATCCGGGCCCTGACCGCCTCCGGCAGCCAGGCACGGACGATGGTGGTGAACCGGAACATCATGTAGGGGACGGCGCCGTTGGCCCGCACGTCCTCGGTGCCGCCCAGTTGCTCGGCCACGAACCCGTGGAACTCGGCGCTGCGGGCCCGCACCTTCTTCCACCACGGCATGGCGAACTTCTGGACGCGGAACATCATCAGCATCGCCCCGACCGCAAACAGCGTCAGGCCGATGCCCACTTCCACTGCCTCCCGCCACAGCAGGGCGAGCACGGTGAGGATCAGGATCAGGTTGGCGACGATGTAGATCATGAACTTCGAGAAGAAGTTCGACATCGTGGTGACGTCGCCATCGATCCGCTCGATCAGCGATCCGGGATTGGTGGTCTTGTGGAACCCCATGTCGAGGTGGAGGACGTGATCGGCGAGCCGGGCCCGCATCTCATTGGTGGCGGTCCAGCCGACCTGCTCGGCCAGATAGGTCGAGATGACCGTGAGCACCTGGTGGCCGACGGCGAGGACCATGAACCCGCCCGCCAGGCTCAGCAGCACCGAGAGGTCGGCGTCCCCGGAGGCGCGGTCGAGGAAGCCCCTGATCAGTTGGGGGTTGATGGCCTGGAAGGCGATGCCCGTCACGAGCAGTGCGCTGAGCAGGACCACCCGGCGGCGCTGCGGCCGCAGGTATTCGCTCAGCAGTCTCCAGTAGGCGCGTACCGGGATCATGGCGCTCCTCAGTGCCGGTGCGCGTCAAGCGCACACAGAGGGTCAAAGGGATAGGACGGTTCCGGGTCCGGCTATCGGCGGCCCGGGCAGGCGGGATTGCCCCGCACAGTTCACCGGGTCGGTGGGTTTGTCCTGAACCTCATCATCGAGCACCTCCGGCGCACGCAGGCGCTCACTCAAACAGAAAGCAGGGGGCATTGTCAAGCGTTCGGGGGGATCGGCGCCTCCTGCGACGGGGCTACCCTGATCACTCGTGGAGCACACGACCGAACTCATCTCTGCCGCCTCGATCGCCGCTCGCGTCGACGAGATGGCGGCCCGTCTCGACGAGGACTACGCCGTACTCGGTGAACTGGTGCTCGTCGGGGTCCTCAAGGGCTCGTTCATCTTCCTCGCCGACCTGGCCCGCCGCCTCTCCATTCCCCATAGGGTCGAGTTCATTGCCGTGTCGTCCTACGGCGACCGCGAGAGCGACGAGGCCGGGGAGGTCCGGCTGATCATGGACGTCCGGCATCCCATCGTCGACAAGCACGTGCTGGTGGTCGAGGACATCGTCGACACCGGTCATACGCTCTCCTACCTGATGCGGCTGCTCCTGGCCCGGGGACCCGCCAGCCTGCGGGCCTGCACACTGCTCCACAAGCCCGACCGCCGCCAGGTCGATGTCCAGATCGACTACGTCGGATTCGAGATCCCCGACACCTGGGTGGTGGGCTACGGCCTCGACTTCGCCGAACGCCACCGCACGCTGCCCAACCTGTGCGAGCTGGTCGTGGACGGGTCGTAGGTTGGGCCGATGGTCCCTTGCCGCCTCCCCCTGATGAATGGATGCTGATCGGCATGCGACGCACCCTCGCCGCTGCTGCGGCCGCTCTGTTGCTCCTGGTCATCACGCCACCGGCGTCGGCTCAGGGAGGGCCGACCGTACGGGGCCTGTTCTTCTACTCGCCGACCTGCGGCCACTGCCACAAGGTCGTCGTCGACGACCTGCCGGGGATCTTTGCCGAGCACGGCGGGGCTCCCTCGACCGCATTCGACGTGAGTGCGACGGACAACGCCGCCTTCACGATCCTCTCCAACGGGACGCTCGAGTTGCTGATGGTGAACGTCACCACCGAAGCGGGCACCTCGCTCTACGCCACGACCTCCACCGAGTACGACATCCCCAGCGAGCAGAGGGGCGTCCCCCGCTTGGTGATCGGCGACGAGTTCTATGTGGGATCGGGAGCCATCCCGGCCGCCCTGCCGGGCCTGATCGACGCCGGCCTAGCCGCCGGGGGAACCGACTGGCCATCCGTGACGGGCCTCGATTGGGCACTGGGAGAGGCGGGCGTCCCTGGGGAGACGATCGCCGAGGAGACCACCACGACGACCTTCGCCCTTCCGGCGGAGTCCGGGCCGACGACCCCGGCGGCGGGCACCGAGACCACCACGACGACGCTCAACCCCTTCCCGGACGTGGGAGGGACGCCGACCCCGGTGAGTGAGTTCGGCGAGCCTCTCGTCACGGTCGGCGACAAGTTCGGCAACGACCCGGCGGGCAACACGCTGGCCGTGGTGGTGCTGGCGGGGATGCTGGCCAGCCTGGCGCTGGTGTGGGTGCTGGTGCGCCGGGGCAGGCTCGGCTCGGCTCCCGGGTGGCTGGTGCCTGCTCTCGCCGTCGCCGGGATACTGGTGGCGATCTACCTCACCTACGTGGAGACGAGTGGGTCGGAGGCCGTCTGCGGTCCGGTCGGCAACTGCAACGCCGTCCAGCAGAGCAAATTCGCCCTGCTGTTCGGGGTGATCCACGTCGGCCTGGTCGGCCTGATCTCGTATGCGGTGGTGGTGGCGGCCTGGCTCGCCTCCCGGCTCCTCAAGCCACCGTGGGCCGATTGGGCGGCGGTGGCCCTGGCACTGGGCGCCGCCGGTGGAGTGGCCTTCTCGATCTACCTGACCTTCCTGGAGCCGTTCGTCATCGGATCCACCTGCATCTGGTGCCTGTCGTCGGCGGTCATCGTGACCGCCCTGTTCTGGGTGACGGCCGGCCCCGGGTGGACCGCCTGGCGGCGGCTTCGGACCCGATAGCCTCAGCCGGACCCGTCGGTCTCGTCCCTGGTCGGCACCGCCGGCCCGAAGGCGCGGAATCGGGCCACCGCCCCGTCGGGGTGCAGGTCGAGGCGGAGGTGGGTGACCGGGCGGTCGTCTTCGAGGTGGTCGAAGCGGCTGCGGGCGCCGGGCTCGACGGTCGTCTGTGTCAGCAGGGGACGCCAGTCGGCCTTCTGGGGATCCGGCCGCTCTGTTCCGGGGGCGTCGATGCCCATGACGGCGACCTCGGCGGGGGAGTCCCCCGGGAAGCGG
>JAHJML010000002.1 GCA_018821365.1 Actinomycetota bacterium
CCGATCTGGCTCGACGGCCCCCGACGTGACGGCCACCAGGGCGGGCAGCGGGCACTCGACGACGTCGTAGCCGGTGGCGGAGAGGCGCTCTACCCTGAGCTTGCCTTCGATCAGTTCCACCTTGCGGGCAAAGGTCAGGCACGGCAGTCCCAGCAGGGCGGCCACCTGCTGGGGCACCACCCCGGTGTACCCGTCGGTCGACTCGGTGCCGGTGATGACGAGGTCGACGCCTTCCTTGGCAATGGCAGCCGCCAGCACCTTGGCGGTGACGAGAGCGGCCGAGCCCCGCAGCGCCTCGTCGTCGACGACGATGGCCTTGTCGGCCCCCATCGCCAGCGCCTGGCGGATGCCCTGCAAGCTCCCGGCCGGCCCCATCGACACCAGGGTCACCTCGGCCTCGTTGGCCTCGGCGATCTGGAGTGCCATCTCCACGCCGTAGCGATCGGTGTCGTCGAGGACCTGATCATTGGGGCGGACCACGTAGTGGTGCTCGGGGTCCAGGGTGTAGGGCGTCGCCGGATCCGGTATCTGCTTCGCGCAGACTGCGATCTTCATGACCCTCCAATCGGGATGTGCGACTGGCGCTCATGCTAGGTGGCGGCCCGGGGGAGGCCTACGGCCATTCGTCCCTGTTCGGGCAGGGTCGATCGGCCGGGGCGTGTGCTACTCGAGGGTCTTCAGCAGCCCGTCGATGACGGCCGTGAACCGGTCGTGGGCGGCGACGGCCGTCTCCTGGACCTCCTCGTGGCTGATGGGAACCGGCGAGATGCCGGCGGCCAGATTGGCGACCAGTGAGATCCCGAGGACCTTTGCCCCCATGTGGCGGGCGGCGATCGCCTCGGGGACCGTCGACATGCCGACCAGGTCGGCGCCGAGGCGCCCGGCCATCCGGACCTCGGCGGGGGTCTCGAAGGTGGGACCGAGGAACCAGGCGTAGACGCCCTCTTTCAACTCGACGCCGGCGTCGGCGGCGATCTGCTTGGCCTTGGCCCGAAGGTCCCTGGGGTAGGTGTCGGTCATGTCGAGGAAGCGGGGCCCGAGCCGATCGTCGTTGGCGCCCACCAACGGGTTGCGGGACGCCAGGTTGATGTGGTCCTTCAGCAGGACCAGATCGCCGGGTCGAAGCCCGTTGCCGGCTCCTCCGGCGGCGTTGGTGAGGATGATCGTGTGGCATCCGGAGGCGACTGCGGTGCGCACCCCGAACACGATGTCGTCCATCTCCCATCCCTCATAGGCGTGAACCCGACCGGAGTAGCACAGGACCGGCACCTTGCCCGGCTGGGCCGAGAACAGGCTGCCGCCGTGTCCCTCTACCCGGGGGAGCGGAAAACCCGGGATATCGGCGTAGGGGACCTCTACGGCGCCCTGGAGCGAGGCGGCGTACCCGGCGAGGCCCGATCCGAGCACGACGGCGACCCGGTGCTGGGGGCGGCCGGTCTTGCGGGCGATCAGCGCGGCGGCGGCCCCGATGGCGTCGTAGTTCATCGCAACTCCCCGTAGACGAGCGGGGGAGCCTCGACCGGCTGATCCCCGATCTCGAAGGCTCTCTCGACCAGTGGCATCGCATCGCCGAGGCGCGCCTCGTCGGACCACACCAGGACGGCCAGCGGCTGGCCCGTCTCGACCGTGTCGCCGATCCCCACCGGCACCGTGATGCCGACCCCGGGGTCGATGCTGTCTTCCTTCTTCTCACGGCCCGCTCCCAGCCGGAGGGCGGCCATCGCCAGGTCGAGGGCATCGCAGCGGGCCAGCACCCCGCGGCGGGGTGCGGTGACGACGGTCTGGTGCGGGGCTCGCGGCAGCCTGGTGGTGTCTTCGAGGACCGAGGGGTCGCCGTCCTGGGCGACCACCACCTCGACGAGCTTGTCGAAGGCCGCCCCGGTCGAGACGGACTTTTCCAGCCGGGCCCTGGCATCGGCGGGGTCGGTGGTGATGCCGCCCATCAGCAGCATCTCCACCCCGAGCCGGAGGGTGATCTCGGTGAGGTCCGCCGGTGCCTCGCCGTGCAGCATCGCCACCGACTCGGCGATCTCACTGGCATTGCCGATCTCGTGCCCGAGTGGCTGGTTCATGTCGGTGAGCAGCGCCGTCACCGGGGTGCCCCGCGCCGCCCCGATGCCGACCATGGTCTCGGCCAATCGGGTGGCGTCTTCGAGGCTCTTCATGAACGCTCCCCGGCCCACCTTGACGTCGAGCACCAGGGCGTCGAGGCCCTCGGCGAGCTTCTTGGACATGATCGACGACGAGATCAGCGGGATGGAGGGCACGGTGCCGGTGGCGTCCCGCAGGGCGTAGATGCGCCGATCGGCGGGCACCAGCGTCTCCGATTGGCCGGCCAGCACCAGGCCGGTCCGCTCCAGGATGGCCCGGAACTCGGGGGGGTCCAGGGCGGTGCGGAAACCGGGGATCGACTCCAACTTGTCGAGCGTCCCCCCGGTGTGCCCGAGGCCCCGGCCGCTCATCATCGGGACGGCGACACCGCAGGCGGCCACCATCGGAGCGAGCGGGATGCTGACCTTGTCGCCGACCCCGCCGGTGCTGTGCTTGTCGACCTTGGGCGCCGCCACGTGGGAGAAGTCGAGCACGTCGCCCGAGTGGAGCATCGCATCGGTCCAGGCGCTCAGTTCCTCGTAGTCCAGGCCCTCCTTGAACACGGCCATCAGCAGCGAGGACATCTGGTAGTCGGGTATCGCATCGGCGCTGTACCGGTCGATGATCCAGTCGATCTCGTCGGCGGTGAACACCCCGCCGTCGCGCTTCCGTTCGATCAACTCCACGATGCTCACGAACGGCCTCCCCGGTGCTGTGCCATGCCTGCGACCCTACCGGCGGCGGTGACCTCCACCCCCTCGGCGGCGAGGAGGCGGGCCTGCTCGCTTCGACCGTAGGGGCTCAGCCGCCCACCGGCGGCGACGACCCGCCACCACGGCACCGGCAGTTCGGTGCGGCGGAGCAGGTTGCCGACGGCTCGGGCCGCCCCCGGGTAGCCGGCTTCTGCCGCCACCTCCCCGTAGGTGATGACGTCCCCGGGCCGGAGGCCGGCGAGGAGGGCGACGACGGAGGCTTCGAAGTCCAACCGCGGCATCACAGCGTGCCGAACAGCCGATCGCCCATGTCGCTGAGACCGGGCTCGATGTAGGAGGCGGCATTGAGGCCACGATCGAGGGAGGCCGCCACGATCCTGACGTCGGGGTGCCGGTCGTACATCGCCTGCACGCCGGGCGGGGCGACCACCACGCAGAGGGCGGTGATCGACGTGGCCCCGTTCTGCTTGGCCTTGTCGACGGCCCACGACAGCGACCCGCCGGTCGCCAGCATCGGCTCGAGGATCAGCGTGTGGGACGATCCGAGATCGGCCGTCTTGAAGTAGTACTCGATCGGCTGGACGGTCTCCTCGTCGCGCGCGACGCCTGCGAAACCGACCTTGACGTGGGGGATCATGTCGACGACGGCATCGAGCAATCCGAGACCGGCCCGCAGCACGGCGATGGCCACCATGTCGGGCATCCGGTACCCGGTGGTGGTCTCCAGCGGCGTCGTCACCTCGAACTCGACGAGCGGGACCTGCTTGGTGGCCTCCATCACCAGGGTGTAGGTGAGGCGGCGCGCCGCCGAGCGGAACTCCTCGGGCTGGGTCCGGTGGTCCCGCAGGACCGTCAGATAGTGGGACGTGAGCGGGTGGTCGATCACCGTGAGATTCATGGCGCCTCCTTGAGCCTCGGGAGAGCGTAACGGAGACGGCGCCACCGCCGTTGATCTGCCGGGCCACCGCTACCCTCGCAGCGATGTTCGACGCACTCACCGGCCGCCTCGGCGGCGTCTTCGACCGCCTGCGCGGCAAGGGCAGGCTGGGGGAGAAGGACGTCGACAGCGCTCTCCGCGAGGTCCGGATGGCGCTGCTGGAGGCCGATGTCAACGTCGGGGTCGCCAAGACCATGCTGGAGCGGGTGCGGCGGCGGGCACTGGGCGCCGAGGTGGCCAGGAGCCTCACTCCCGGCCAGCAAGTCATCAAGATCGTCCACGAGGAGTTGGTGGTGACGCTGGGCTCGGTGGCGGTGCCGCTGGCCTCGGCCTCCAAGCCGCCCCTGACGTTCCTGCTGGTGGGGCTGCAGGGATCGGGGAAGACCACCACCGCCGCCAAGCTGGCCAGGCGATTGGCCTCCTCCGGCAAGCGCCCGCTGCTGGTGGCTGCCGATCTGCAACGCCCCGCCGCCATCGACCAGTTGGAGAAGCTGGGCGCTTCGATCGGCGTACCGGTGCACGCCGATCGGAACACCACCCCTCCCAAGCTGGTCAAGGCGGCTCTGAAGCGGGCCGCCGAGGGCGGATTCGACGCCGTGGTGATCGACACCGCCGGCCGCCTCCAGATCGACAAGGACCTGATGCAGGAGTTGTCGGCGGTGCGCAAGGCCGCCGATCCGGACGAGGTGCTCCTGGTGCTCGACGCCATGACCGGCCAGGACGCCGTCAACGTGGCATCCGGGTTCCTGGAGCAGACCGAGATCACCGGACTGGTGTTCTCGAAACTGGACGGCGACGCCAGGGGCGGCGCCGCCATCTCGGCCCGCGAGGTGACCGGCACTCCCATCAAGTTGGCCGGCGTCGGCGAGGGGATCGACGACCTCGAGGTGTTCCATCCCGATCGGATGGCGTCGCGGATCCTGGGGATGGGCGACGTGCTGACCCTCATCGAGAAGGCCGAGGCGGCGTTCGACGAGAAGACGGCCAGGGAGGCCGCCGACAAGCTGCTGACGGCGTCCTTCACCCTGGAGGACTTCCTCGAGCAGTTCCAGCAGGTGCGCCGGATGGGGCCTCTCGGCGATTTGCTTGGTATGCTCCCCGGCGCTGCATCTGCGTTCGGGGACATCGAGGTTCCCGAGGCTCATCTGGCGCGGGTCGAAGCCATCATCAGGTCGATGACCCCGGCGGAGCGGCACAACCCCAAGATGATCGACGGCAGCCGGAAACGCCGAATCGCCTCCGGGTCGGGGACCTCCCCCCAGGATGTGAACGGCCTGCTGCGGCAGTTCGCCGAGACGCAGAAGATGATGAAGGCATTTGCCGGAGGCCGATCCCCGATCCCGGGGCTCTCGATTCCGGGGATGACACGACGGAAGAAGAGGTGAGGGATGGCGGTCAAGATCCGCCTGACACGGACGGGCAAGAAGAAGCAGCCCTCCTACCGGGTGGTGGTCGCCGACTCGCGCTCCCCCCGCGACGGGCGCTACATCGAACAGATCGGGCGGTACCACCCGCTCGAGGATCCTTCGGTGATCGTGATCGACAACGATCGCGCCAACTACTGGCTCTCGGTGGGCGCCCAGCCCTCCGATGCCGTTCGTAAACTGCTGGAGATCAGCGGGGCGCTGGGTGCCAGGGCCACCAAGGTCCGTCACGACCCCAAGGTTCACGTGGTGGGCGAGGAAGCCCAGATCGAGGCGGCTGCCGACGATGCCGAACTGGCCGCCATGGCCGCCGCTGAGGTGGTCGAAGAGGTCGTCGACGAGGTCGTCGAAGCGACCGCGACCGCATCGGAGGAGGCCGTCATGGACGAGGCCATCGTGGCCGCCGTCGAGGACGTTGCCGTCCCCGAGGCCGGCGACGATGACGGGAAGGACCAATCGTGAAGGGCGAAATCGTCCACAAGGTCGTCGAGTATCTCGCTGGTGAGATCGTCTCCGACCCCGAGGCGCTGAGCGTCACCATCGTCGAGGAGGGCCCCGACGAGGTGGTCGCCGAAGTGCGGACCGCCAAGGGCGACATGGGCAGGGTGATCGGCCGCCGCGGCCGGGTCGCCAAGGCCATCCGGACGGTCGCCCAGGCCGCCGCCGACGAGGAAGGCCTCGACGCTGGCGTCGAATTCATCGACTGATCGCGTCGCCGCTGGACGCATCGGCCGCCCGCACGGGTTGTTCGGCGACATCACCATCGTCCCCGTCGACCCGCGCTGGTTCGAGCGGGGCGCCGAACTCTGGTCGGGGGACTCCCGGTTCGTGGTTGCCTCGTCGCGGCGCAACCGCGATCGGGGGATGATCGTCCGATTCGAGGGTGTCACCGACCGCCCCGGGGCGGAGG
>JAHJML010000111.1 GCA_018821365.1 Actinomycetota bacterium
ACCGCCACGTTGGGTTGGTCGAAGCGGCCGAACACCGCGTCGGGGTCGTGGAAGCGGATCTTCCCCAACCCGCGGGTCGGCCCCTGAGCGAACAGGAAGTCGTCGTTGGCGGCGTCGTCGCGGCGCGGCACGGCCGGCAGCGTCTCGGGGTGGAAGAAGTAGTTCTCCATGAACTTGACGATCAGGGCGATGTTGACGTGGACGGTGCCCTCGAGTTTGGGGAGCGCCCGGATGTCGCGGGCCGCCATCTCGAAGAACATGTCCTTCTCGAATCCCTTGGCGGCGATGACATCCCACATGTGGTTGATGACGTCCTCACCCTGGGTGGTGACCTTCATCTTCACCACCGGGTTGTAGAGCAGGTAGCGCCGGTCCTCGGCAGTGGCCGACCGCATGTAGTCCGATGACCGCTGGGCGACCAACTTCATCGCCACCAGGCGGGCATGGGCGTCGGTGAACAGCGCCTTGGCGTGCGGGAAGTCGGTGACCTTCATCCCGTACAACTCCCGGTGGGCGGCATGGTGGAGCGCCTCGTAGAAGGCGTGGGTGCAGATGCCGATGGACGCCCACCCCAGGTTGAACTTGCCGATGTTGACGGTGTTGAGGGCGGCGTCCCAGGCGGCATCTCCCCGCAGCAGGATGTCGGCCTCGGTGACCGGATAGTCGTCGAGGCGGTACTCGGCGACGTAGTTCTGGCTGTGCACCACGTTCTGGACGCAGGTGTAGCCGGGCTTGGCGGGATCGGCCGCGAAGAAGACCCACTCGCCGCTGCCGGCCATCCGCCCGAAGGTGGAGACCAGGGCGGCCTGGTTGGCGTTGCCGATGTAGTACTTGCTGCCGTCGGCCAGGTAGGTTCCGTCCTCCTGGGGGGTCAGGGTCATCTCGGACGAGTACAGGTCGGCGCCGTGCTCCTTCTCGGAGAGGCCGTAGGCGAAGATCCCGCCCCCTTCGAGCAGGGCGGCGGTCCGCTGCTTGACGGCCTCGTTGGGGCTCATCCAGATCGGCCCGAGGCCGAGCACCGAGACCTGCCAGGTGTACCAGTAGGGGAGGCCGTAGAAGCCGAGGATCTCTCCGAACTCGCAGTTGCGCCAGGTGTCCCACCGGGTATCGCCGCCTCCGTAGCCCGACGGCGTGCACATCGTGGCGAACAGTCGGTGCTCGCCGACGTAGTCGATGAAGTCCTGGTACCAGACGGCGGCGTGGTCGTCCTCCTTGAGGCGGGCCAGGCCCTTGGCCTCGAAGAACTCGACGAGCAATCGCATCACCTCGGAGGTGCGTTTGTCGGGGTAGGCGGTGCGGGTGTGGTGGGGGTGGAACAGGACCATCGACGCATCCCTGGTCGGCTGAGGAGCAGCCTACGCCGCCCCATTCGCCTCAACTGCGCATCGGGAGGGGCCGATGGTGCCGGGAGGGGCCCGCCCGTGGCCGCACCATGAACCCGCGCCTTGCCATCGCCCACATCCACAAGACCGCCGGGACCACCCTGTCCGCTGCGCTCAAGATCGCCTTCGGCGGCCGCTACTGCCTGGTGACCGCCCGCGACCCCGCCGCCCCCTTCTTCGACGCCGGCGAACTGCGGGCGCTGCGACGGGTGTACCCGCGCCTCGAGGTGCTGATGGGGCACGACATCCACCCCTACGGCGATCTCCACCAGGCGGTCCCCGGCCTCTCCTATGCGACCTTCCTGCGCGATCCGGTCGTCCGCTGCGCATCGCACTACCAGTACGACGTCCAGGTGGGCGGGGTGGACCTCCCCCTGGAGGAGTGGCTCAGCCACGAGGTGTCGCCCAACCGGCAGGTGCGGCATCTGGCGGGACCGGGCGCCACCGGCGACGACGCCATCGCCGTCGTCGAGGACCGGGTCGACTTCGTGGGCGTCACCGAGCACTTCGACGCCTCGCTGCTGATGATGGCGGCGAGGTATGGGTTCCGGCGGGTCGGCTACGTGCGCAAGTGGTCGGCCCCCGCCAACGAGATCAAGCAGCGAGTGCTGGACGACCCGGCGAACCGGGCGCTGCTGGAGGAGGCCAACCGGGAGGACATGGTGCTGTATCGACACGTCCTCGACGAGGTGCTGCCCCGCCAGGAGGCCGGCTACGGGCCGTCACTGACCGCCGACGTGGCGGCGTTCCAGGAGTCCAACCGGGCGATGAAGCCGCGCCACCTGTACCTGCGGCCCGGCTACGCCTGGTATGTCGCCAAGTGGCGGATCGCCTATCAGCCGTGGGTCGACCGGGCCCGGGCCGCCGCCGATCGGGTGCGCCAACCGGTCTGATCGACTTGACCCTCACGCAACGTGAGGGTGTACGGTGCCTGCATGAACGACCAGGCCACCGTCGGGGACATCGCCCGCCTCACCGGGGTGAGCGTCCGCACCCTCCACCACTACGACGAGATCGGCCTGGTGGTGCCCGGGGAGCGGAGTGAAGCCGGCTACCGGCTGTACGGCCCCTCCGAGGTCGCCCGCCTCCAGGAGGTCCTGTTCTTCAGGGAACTCGGCTTCGGGCTCGGCGAGATCAAGCGGTTGGTGGAGCGCCCCGACTACGACCGGGCTACCGCCCTGCAGCGGCAGCGCCGCCTGCTCGAGACCAAGGCCGAACACCTGCTGGCGATGATCGATGCCCTCGACGCAGCCGTCGAGGCGGAAAGGCACGGAACACCGATGAGCAACGAGGACATGCTGGGGGTGTTCGGCGACTTCGACCCCGCCGAGCACGAAGCGGAAGCCCGGGAGCGCTGGGGCGACACCGACGCTTATCGGGAGTCGGCCCGCCGCACCGCCCGCTACGGCAGGGCCGACTGGGAGCAGATGGGCCGGGAGAGTGCCGAGATCGATCAGGCGTTCCTGGCGCTGATGGCTGCGGGCGTTCCGGCCGACAGCTCCGAGGCCATGGAGGTCGCCGAGCGCCACCGCAGCCACATCAGCAAGTGGTTCTACGAGTGCGCCCCCGAGATCCATGCCGGACTGGGCCAGATGTACGTGGCCGACGCCCGGTTCGCCGAGCGGATCGACCGGGCCGGCAGAGGCCTGGCCGCCTACATGTCGGCCGCCATCGAAGCCCTGTCGGCGTTGTGACCCGGCGGCGCCGGCCGGTGTGGCGCTGAGGGGATGGTCCCGCCGCAACCGGCCGCTCTCCCCTACGATGCATGCTCGTATCGGATCTGGAGGGGAACCATGGTACGGACCACCGTGCTCGTGCTCGCATTGACCGTCGTTGGCTGTGGCGACGACGCCGCGGCGCCGGGCACTCAAGCGACGACAACGACCCAGGCGGCCACCACTTCCACGGAGGCGGCCACCACTTCCACGGAGGCGGCCACCACTTCCACGGAGGCGGCCACCACCTCGACGGAGGCAGAGACGACCACCACCGAGACCGCCACGACCGAAGCGATGACGGGCCCGGAGGCGTTCATCGCCGCCGCCGC
>JAHJML010000112.1 GCA_018821365.1 Actinomycetota bacterium
CCAGATCCAGAGCATCGCCGACCTGCGAGGGACCACCATCTCGACCCCGGCCCTCGGCAACACGCAGGACGTCGCCCTGCGCGCCTGGCTGGCCGAGCAGGGCTTCGAGGCCAGCCTGGAGGGCGGTGGCGACGTCTCCATCGCCCCTCAGGACAACGCACAGACCCTCGAGACGTTCCGCTCCGGCGAGATACAGGGAGCCTGGGTCCCCGAACCGTGGGCGACCCGCCTGGTGTTGGAGGGTGGCGGGCACGTCCTCATCGACGAGCGCGACCTCTGGCCGGGTGGACAGTTCGTGACGACCCACCTGGTCGTGTCGACCACCTTCCTGGACGCCCACCCCGATCTGGTGATGGCGATCCTGCGCGGGCTCATCAGAGCGCAGGACCTCATCGCCTCCGATCCGCTGGAGGCTCAGCAGGTCGTCAACCGAACCATCGAGGAGATCACCGGCCGTGCCCTCCCCGACGAGGTCATCTCGGGCGCCTGGGCCAACCTCACCTTCACCCTCGACCCGATCGCATCCTCCCTGGCCGAGTCGGCCGCCGACGCGGTAGCCGCCGGGTTGCTGGAACCGGTCGACCTGGACGGTATCTACGACCTGAGCCTGCTGAACGAGCTGCTCCGAGCGGGCGGGGAGCCCGAGGTGAGCCCGTGACCTCCGCCACCCCCCTCGAGACAGATTCGGTGATCCCGGCGCCTCCCGCCATCCAGATCCGGGATGTCACCAAGACCTACGGCGACGGGCGGTCCCGGGTCCAAGCGTTGGCCAGCGTCGACCTCGACATCTCTTCCGGTGAGTTCGTCTGTCTGCTGGGAGCCTCCGGATGCGGGAAGAGCACACTGCTCAACCTGGTCGCCGGGTTGTACCGGGTCGATCAGGGGTCGATCACGACCGGGGATCGCCACATCGGCTTCGTGTTCCAGGAGCCGGCCCTGTTCCCGTGGCTCACGGTGGCCGGCAACGTGGAAGCCGGGATGCGGTTCCGCAGGGTTCCCCGGGCCGAGCGGCAGGCGCGCGTCGGTGAGTTGCTGCGCCTGGTCCACCTCGACGAGTTCGCCCACCTCCGCCCCCACGAGCTCTCCGGAGGGATGCAGCAGCGCACCTCGCTGGCCCGGGCCCTCGCCCAGGACGCCGACATCCTCCTCATGGACGAGCCGTTCGGGGCCCTCGACGCCATGACAAGGAGCGTCCTCCACGACGAACTGGAGCAGATCTGGGCCCGCACCGGAGTGACGATCCTCTTCGTCACCCACGACGTCCGCGAGGCCATTCGACTCGGCGACCGGGTCGTCCTCCTCTCCAGCCGTCCCGGCCGGGTGATCGGAGACTCACCGATCGAACTCGAACGGCCCCGCCGTCTCGATTCGCCGGAGGTCAACGCATTGGCCGGGGAGGTCACCGCACTGTTGCGGCAGGAGGTCCGCCGTCATGCCGGCTGAGAACGGCCTGACCCTGAGCGCCGACCTGCGGGGTCTCGACGCCCTCGAGATCCCCAGGGTCGAACCCGATAGGCCGCTCCAACGCGTCTGGCGGGCCGGGTGGCCAAAGGCGGCGGCGGTCGCCATCGGGCTGCTGGTCTGGCAGTTGGTGGTCGTCAGCGGCTGGAAACCCGCCTACGTCCTGCCGCCCCCCACCAGGGTGCTCGGCCGCCTCGCCGAGCAGGTCGGAACCGGCGAGTTCTGGCAGGCGGTGGCGATCACGATGCAGCGGGCCGCGTTCGGGTTTGCGCTGGCCCTCGGGCTGGGGACCACCCTCGGGCTGGCCGTCTCCCAGAGCAGGATCGTCCGATCGGCCGTCGGGTCGCTGATCAGCGGCGTCCAGAGCATGCCCTCGATCGTGTGGTTCCCGTTTGCGATCCTGCTGTTCGGGCTGAGCGAGACCGCCATCCTGTTCGTCATCGTCCTGGGGGCGGCGCCCGCCATCGCCAACGGCCTCATCGCCGGGATCGACCACATCCCCCCCATCCTCCTGCGGGCCGGCAGGGTCCTCGGCGCCCGCGGGCCCGACTCGTGGCGCCACGTCGTCCTCCCCGCCGCCCTGCCCGGCTACCTCGCCGGCCTGAAGCAGGGTTGGGCCTTCGCCTGGCGGTCGCTGATGGCAGGAGAACTCCTGGTGGTCATCGCCGAGCGCCCCTCGATCGGAGTCCGATTGCAGTTCGCCCGCGAGTTGAGCGACGCAGCCGGCCTCCAGGCCATGATGATCGTCGTCCTCGTCATCGGCCTGCTGGTCGACGGGCTGTTCTTTGGGACCCTGGAGCGAATCATCCGCCGCAACCGTGGACTCGTCACCGTCCGGTGACCGGGTTCCGGCGTGGTCACTCCCCCGGGTAGACGACGCCGATCCTCTCCCGGATCGCATCCATCCACTGCATCACCTCGAGGGTGTCGGCGAGCGGCCGCCGTTGGCTCTCGAGGCGGCCGGCGGCCAGGCACCGGTGCACCTCGTCGACCTCGAAGCGGTAGCCGCTCCCCGGATACGAGGTGTCCCAGGCGCCGGCCTGCTCCCCCCGCCGGTGCAGGGTGATGCGGGGCGAGTGATGGAACTCGGCGTGCAATCGCAAGCGCCCCCCGGAACCCGAGACCACCGCTTCGAGTGATGCGTCGGCCAGGAAGGAGGCCGACAGGTCGGCGAGCACGTCGCCGTGCACCGAGGCCACCCCCACCTGGAGGTCGACACCGGTGGGTCCGATGACCGCCACCGCCTCGAACCGATCGGGGGGGCCGACCAGGGCGTGGGCCAGCGTCAGCGGGTAGATGCCGATGTCGAGCAGCGCCCCGCCCCCGAGGGCCGGGTCGGCGAGGCGGCCGGCCGGGTCGAGGTCGGCGGGGAAGCCGAAGTCGGCCCGGATGTGATGGACCGTCCCGATGGTGCCTTCCGCGATCAGCCGCTCCAGGGTCTCGAAGGCAGGCTGGAAGACCATCCACATCGCCTCCATCAGGAAGGCTCCCGACGATCGGGCCGCATCGGCCATGGCGGCCGCCTGGGCTGCATCGAGGGCCAGTGGCTTCTCGCACAGCACCGCCACCCCCTCCCGAAGCACGGGGAGGGCGGCGGAAAGGTGGCGATCGTTGGTGGTGGCGACGTAGACCGCATCGAGTCCGAGGCCGGCCAGCGCCTGGTAGGTCCCGAATCGCAGCGGGATCCGATGGTGGTCTGCAAACGCAGCGGCCGTTCCTTCTGCCCGACTCCCGACCGCCGCCACCTCGCCGCCCGCCTCCCGGATGGCATCGACCAGCGCGGCGGCCATCTTCCCGGTGCCGAGGATGCCCCACTTCGTCATGCTGCCGACAGCCTACGGGCCGCACCGGTTCTCTAGGGTTGACGGCGGATCCCAACTCGGAGGAACAGTCGTGAACCAGCACCTCGCCACCCTCGCCGGCCGCTACTGGGACACCGTCATGGAGGCGAGTCCCTCCAGCGCCTCCATCCTCGGCGACCACCGCTTCGACGACCAGATGGAGGACGCCACCGCCGAGGCCGAGCATGCCCTGGTCGCGGCGATCACCCTCATCCGCGACCAGGCGGAGGCGATCGACCCGCAGGACCTGGAGGCGGACGAGAAGATCACCCGCCGCGTCCTCATGTTCGAGGCGGACGGGGTCATCGGCGAAGCGATGTCCCGGACGGCCGAGTACCTGGTCGATCCGATGATCGGGCCGCACATGAACCTCATCAACTTCGTCCCGCAGATGCAGCCGCTGACGGCCGGCCACGCCGATGCCTACGTCACCAAGGCCTCCCGGGTGGGACGGTTCTTCGACCAATGCACCGACCGCCTCCGTCAGGGCATCGCCAACGGCCGCACCCCGCCTCGCTTGGCGGTCGAGAAGGTGCTGGGTCAAATCGACGCCTACCTGGCGAGTCCGATCGAGGCAGATCCGTTCCTCCGCATCCGCCCTCCCGAGGGCATGGGCGACGGCGAGATCGGAGCCTGGCGGGAACGGATGGCCGAGCAGGTGCGCCGGGAGGTCCGCCCCGGCGTGGGCCGCTACCGGGCGGCACTGGCCGACGAAGTCCTCGGCGAGTCCCGGCCCCAGGAGAAGTCCGGCGTCTGCTGGCTCCCCGACGGCGAGGAGATCTACCAACGGGCGATTCACCGGTTCACGTCGCTGAACCTTCCGGCCCAGCAGATCCACCAGATCGGCCTCGACGGGATCGCCGCACTGGAGGACGAGTACCGCACCCTGGGGAGCGCGGTGCTAGGTATCGACGACCTCCAGGAGATCTACGGACGCCTCCGCAACGACCCGGCGCTCCGCTTCGAGACCTCGGAGCAGGTGAAG
>JAHJML010000113.1 GCA_018821365.1 Actinomycetota bacterium
CGATGCAACCGGAGTACTTCATGGTCGCCCCGGAGAACCAGATCTTCTTCTCCGAGGCCAACTATGCGGTCCTGTTCACCACCGTGGAGACCGCCCAGCACATCGCCGGACGACCCGGCGTCAACGACGTCGTGCTCACCCTCGCCGATGGCGCAGATCCGTTGGTCGTGGCCGATGAGGCCGTCGCCGCCATCGACGCCACGCTCGGGGTGGGTGCCGAGGCCCAACTGATCTCCGACAACACCGGCTACCGCGCCCTCACCGAGGACGTCTCCAACGATCAGCAGGTCTTCAACCTGTTTGCGTTCCTCCTCCTCGGAGGGGCAGTGGCCGGCGCCTTCAACCTGGTCAATCGCCTCGTCGAGCGGCAGCGGAGGGAGATCGGCGCCGCCATGGCACTCGGAGCCCGGCCGCTGACGATCGCAATCCGCCCATTGCTGGTCGGCGCGCAGATCGCCCTGCTGGGGGTGGCCATTGGGATCGTGGTCGGGCTGCTGATCGGAGCGGCGATGCGGTCGGTCTTTGTCGATCTGCTTCCACTGCCGATCTGGAGGACGCCGTTCCAGGCTGATGTGTTTGCCGGCGCGGCCGGGTTCGGGTTCCTGGTCCCCTTCGGCGCTGCCGCCTGGCCGGTGTGGCGGGCCGTGCGGGTCCGCCCGGTGGAAGCCATACGGCCGATCCACCTGACCGGCGGCCATCGCGGTGCCACCAAGCGCGGGATTCGGCGGCTCCACATCCCCGGGGACACCTTTGCCCGCATGCCGTTTCGCAATCTCGGCCGCGCCAAACGGCGCACGGCCACCACCCTGCTGGCAGTGGCCGCCGTCATCGTGGTCCTGGTGGGGTTCCTCGGGACGGCCGACTCCGCTTACTCGACGCTCGACGGCGCCAAGACCGAGACGCTGCAGGAAGCCCCCGACCGACTGGTGGTCGACCTGGACGGCTTCCACGCAATCGACTCCCCCGAGGTGCGGGCGATCCTCGACGCCCCCTCGGTGGGAGAAGCCGCCCCCGGGGTCAGGGTGGGCGCCGCCGCTACGGTTGGAGACACCGGGATGCCGCTCCTGATCGAGTTGATCGACTTCGACACCGCGGTGTGGACTCCGACCATCACCAAGGGCTCCGCCTTCGACCGGGGCCTGATCCTCTCCGAGAAGGCCGCCACCGACCTGGGCGTCGGCGTCGGCGACGCCGTGATGCTCAGATTCCCCTTCAGAACCGGGCCCGACACCTTTGCCCTGAGAGCGGCCCAGATGCCGGTCGCCGGCCTCCACCCCTACCCGCTACGTCCGTTTGCGTACATGAGCCTGGGTGAATCCGATGGGTTCGGATTGCAGGGCGACGTCAACCTGCTGAACGTGCTGCCGGCGCCCGGCGCCGACGCGGCCGACGTGAAGCGGGACCTGCTCGACGCCGAAGCCGTCGTGGCCGTGCAGCCGGTGGCGACCATCATGGACAGTGTCGAGGAGGGGTTGGGGGCCATCACCGGCATCCTCGGCGTCCTCGGATTCGCGGTGTTCGTACTCGCCCTGTTGATTGCCTTCAACTCGGCGAGCATCAACCTCGACGAGCGCTTCCGGGATCACGCCACGATGTTCGCCTACGGCGTCCGGGTGCGCACCGCCCTTCGCATGGCGATGATCGAGAGCCTCATCGTCGGTGTGACCGCCACCGCCATCGGCATCGCAGGGGGGATCGGCATGGTCTGGTGGGTCACCAGCCAGTTGCTTGCTGAGACCATTCCGGATCTCGGCATCTCCGTGACGCTGGAGCCCTCCACCTTGTTGTTGGTGGTCGTCCTCGGTGTGGTGGCCGTCGCCGTCGCCCCGATCTTCACCGTGCGGAGAATGCGCCGGATGGACCTCCCGGGAACCCTCCGCCTCATGGAATGAGGGAGATGGCCCGGCTGGGGAGGGTGATACACTCCCACGCCGACGGGGCTGTAGCTCAGCTCGGCAGAGCACTTGCATGGCATGCAAGGGGTCAGGGGTTCAAATCCCCTCA
>JAHJML010000014.1 GCA_018821365.1 Actinomycetota bacterium
CAGTGCCTGGACGTCCCGGGTGGTCAGTAGCGTCGACATCTGCCTCTCCTGCATCGGGATGCATCTTCTGCATCACCTGCATCGTATGTGGCCCTAGCGAGTGGGCATTAGGGGCAAAAGGCCCTTCCGGTGGGACCTTCGGCGGTTGGGGGATGGCATTGGGGTCGCCCCCACCCCCGCTGCCCCTCGGGGACATCTCCTCTCCCTCACCCGGGGGGAGGTGCCGAGCGCAGCGAGGCGGAGGGGCGCATCGCATATGGCGGCCGTCACATGCGATATTCGCGCCCTCCCTCACCCCACCGATACCTCACTACAGCTTGTCAGGGAGCGGAATCAAGTGGGGGATGGCGAGCTCCGCGATAACCGAGACTACGACCATGGCACCGAGGATCACACTCGCAACGATCGAGTCTGATCGCTCCCGATGTGTGAGGGTGGAGACGAGGCCCACTCCGCTTGCGGCAGCTGCCGCCCCGTCCGCCAGCAGGATCGACGGGGACGGCGATGTTGGAGAGGAAGGTGTTCCCACCGGCTTGCCCACTTGTCCCAAGCCCGATGAGCATGCCGCGGAACACCAGAGCGATAGCGTCGATCGCCAACCGCCAGTCGCCCCATCCGGGTACGCGACATCATCTCGCTGGACCCTGATCGCTCTCTCGCCACTTCGACAGGGCGGACCTGTATCTACCATCAACTGGTCGCTCCGCTACCTATGATTGGCGTCGGACGGCAGGCCCATGCGCCGTTGCGACCGGGGGAAGCGTGTGACCGTTACCACAGAGCCCGTGCTAGTCAAACCACCCCCTGAGAGCAGGGAGTTCGATCCTGTGCCGGAAGGGCGGGGTGCCGTTTCTCCGGTGCTCGTTTATCGGCATCGGGTAGCGGCGGAAGTACTCGGCTGGATCGCCTTGATAGCCGGGGGGGCGGTTCTGGTGGTCGGCTGGTGGCTGGGGGTCGACATTGTGGCTCGTGTGATCCCCGGCGCGGTGACCATGAAGGCCAACACAGCGGTGGGTATCGGCGCGGCAGGTCTCGGTATCGTCGCCCATCGGCGCGGCTGGTGGCCCGGGGTAGTGGTGGTGACGGCCACCCTGGTCACGGTCATCGGTTGGGTCACGGTGGTCGAGTACCTGGCCGATGTCCGCTGGACCGGTTTCGATCAACTCCTTGCCTATGAGGGTCCCGGGGCGGTGGCGACCTCGTACCCAGGCCGCATGGGGGCGAACACGGCCTTCGACTATGCGCTATTGGGGCCTGCCCTCCTTTTGCTTACTGCCGGGCGTGGCATTCGGGTCCGTCAGACCCTCGCCACGATCACAGTCGTGGTCGCGGCCTTGGCGACGTTGGGGTACGTGCTCGGCGTTGCCGAGTTGTCCGGTCTGATCGGTCATGCCACCCGGATGGCGGTCAATACTTCGGTGCTTCATGTGGCGCTCGGCCTGTCGCTGCTGTATTGCGATCCGGACCGGGCATTGATGAGATTCGTCGTGTCGACCCATGCCGGCGGACGCATCGTCCGTATCTTCGTCCCGATAATGCTCGGGTCCGGCGTGGCGATCGCTCTGCTGGCCCGACATGCTGTGGCTCGTCTGTGGAGCCCAACACTGGCCTTGCAACTCTCCATCGCCGTCCTGATCGGAATGGGATGCCTCATGGTGATCGTGATCGGCCGGGAGGTCGACCACATCGACGACCAGCGTCACCGTCTCGCCCGGGCTGAAGGGGAGTTGCGGGAATCGATCAGATCCAAGGATGAACTCATCGACCAGCGCGACCTTCTCCAGCAATGCGTGAACGACATCGCTTCCAGTCCCGACATCGACACCGCCTTCGACAGGATGTTTCCCAGAGTGTGCGGCTACGCGGGATGGGCGGCTGGAGAGGCCTGGATGCCGAGGACAGACGGCGGGCGACTCAAGGCTGTCTACGCCTTCCATACCCGGGCGGCGGATCTGGAAGGGTTCCGGGAGACCAGTCGGTCGCTCTCCTTCGCACCGGGGAACGGCATGCCCGGGCGAGTCTGGAACTCCGGGCAACCCGTAGTGATCCCGGACATCAGCGATGACCCCACGTGGGTACGGCCCGACCTCGCCACCCGGTTCGGGATCCGAGCTGCAGTGGCGGTGCCGGCCCTCAGCGCCCAGGATGTGGTAGCAGTGCTGCTCTTCCACCTGGAATCGCCCCCAGATGACTATCAGGATCTGGTCGCCACGATCTCGACGGTGGCATCGCAACTCGGCTCCACGATCCGCCACAAAGTGGCTGAAGAGGCCTTACGAATCAGCGAAGCCATCAACCGATCGATGCTCGAAGCCATCCCGGATCTGATGTTCCGCCTTGGCCCGGACGGAACCTACCTCGATTTCCGAGTTCCTGATACGCCCGGGTACTTCCCCCCGCCGGAGCGGTTCATCGGCAGACGCATCGAGGGGGCGTTGCCGCCGGACCTCGCCGGCGAACTGTCATCTGCATGCCAGCGGGCGCAGGAGTCCGGTCAGCTCCAGACCTGGGAGTACCAGTACGAGATCGACGGCCGACTCCGCGACCGCGAAGCCCGCATCGTCGCCGACCGCGGATCAGGCGAAACGATTGTGATCGTGCGCGATGTCACCGATCGGAAAGAGGCCATACGGAAG
>JAHJML010000114.1 GCA_018821365.1 Actinomycetota bacterium
CCGCGGTGGCGGCCGCGGTGGGGCCGAGGACACGATTGGTGGCCGTCACCCACGCCTCCAACGCTCTCGGAACCGTTCCGGACGTCGCCGCCATCGTCGAGATCGCCCACTCGGCCGGAGCGCTGTCGTATGTGGATGCCGTGCACTTCACCCCGCACCGCACCGTCGATGTCGCCGCCCTCGACACCGATTTCCTGGTGGCATCGTGCTACAAGTTCTTCGGTCCGCATCTGGGCGTCATGTACGGCAAGGGAGAGATCCTCGAGCGACTGACCGCCTACAAGGTCGTCCCGGCGCCCGATCACGGCCCCGAGAAGTGGGAGACCGGCACCCAGAGTTTCGAGTCGCTGGCCGGGGCGGCCGCCGCGGTCGACTACCTCGCCTCACTCGGAAGCGGGAGAACCCGGCGGGACCGGATCGTCGACGGCCAGCAGTGGATCCGCCGCCACGAGATGGCCCTGATGGATCGGTTCCTGGGCGGTGCCGCCGAGATCCCCGGCCTCAGAATCCACGGGATCACCGCCCCCGACCTCCTCGATGAACGGGTCCCCACCTTTGCCGTGACCATCGACGGTACCGATCCGGCCGACACCGCCGCGGCGATGCGGGCCACCGGGGTCTACGTCCGGTCCGGCGACTACTACGCCGTCGGGGTCATGCAGCACCTCGGGCTCCAGGATCGGGGCGGAGCGGTGCGCATCGGGTTCGTGCACTACACGACGCCCGAGGAGGTCGACCGGACTCTCGATGCCCTTGCCCGGGCGGCAGGCTGACCAGCGCCGCTCAATGCGAGGTCAGTGGCACCTCGACCCGATGGCGCCACAATCCGGTCAGGGTCAACAGCGAGGCCACCACCAGCAGGATCAGCGATGATCCCAGGTACACCGGCTTGACCCCGAGCACGTCGCCGAGTTTGCCTCCGAGAGCAGCCGCCGGCGGGATGAGTGCCCAAGCCAGCGTCCGGGAGGCGGCGACCACCCTGCCCAGCAACTCCTGAGGGGGGATCTGCTGGCGCAGGGTGAAGAAGGCGACGTTGGCCAACGACACTCCCGCCACCGCCGCCCCTCCGGGAACGGTCGCTGCCACGATCGACCACGCGGGCGCCAGACCGGCGATCCACGGAGAGGCCAGCACCAGTGCCAGGAACCCGCCGCCGAGCATCGCCATGCCCACCACGAACGTCCTCCCCAGTCCGATGAAGCGGGTGAGGCGAGGCGCCAGCACCACTCCGCTGGCCCCCACCAGCGCGTGGCCCGCAAAGAACCATCCCACCATGTCGGTGGGGATGTCGAGAGCCTCCCTGGCAAAGAGCACCAGGAGGGCCTCCATCGGCACAAAGGTGAGGTTCCACACCATGGCCGCCCCGGTTGCCGCCCGCAGCATCGGCTGGCGCCACAGGTATCGGATGCCCGCCTTGAAGGACGGCCACCACGGCTCGTGGTCGACCCGGGGCCGGGGCTTGATCTCCACCAGGATCAGCACGAAGGCGGCCGAGACCAGGAACGTCGCAGCGTCGACGCCGAAGGCCACCGCAAACCCTCCACCGGCGACGATCAGGAAGTTGGCGAGCGGGAGGCCGACGGTCGAGGCGACGGTGCTCGCGAACTGCAGGCGGCTGTTGACGACGACCAGTCGTTCCTCGGGGAGGAGCGCCGGCAGCCACGCCTGGAGGCCGCTGTCGAAGAGGACGCCCAATGATCCCACCATGAAGGCGACCGCAAAGACCGTCACGAGGTGGGGGACCTCGCTCGCCACCGTGAAGGCCAACAAGCCGAAGGCGGCGGCTCTCCCGAGGTCGGCGACGATCAGAGCCCTCCGGATCGAGACCCGATCCAATGCCACCCCGGCGGCAAAGCCGAACAGGAGCACGGGGAGCGTCTCGAAGAAGACGGTGAAGCCCAGATCGGCTCCCTTGCCGGTGAGGTCGAGCACGAATAGCGGCAGCGCCAGGAAAGCGATGCTGTCGCCGAGCAGCGAGATGCTCTGGCCGGCCACGATGGGCCAGGCGTTGCTGGCCTTCCGGGGATTGGCAGATCTCGGCATGCGAGGGAGGATACCGATCCCACCGCCCCCGGTGCGCCCAAGGCCCGAGGGTGAGGTAGCCTTGCCGGGTGCGGTGCTCCGCACGAGCGACGAACGCGAGGATGCCGTGGCGAAGACGAGCGAATTGCCCGAGATGGTCGGCGAGTTCATCGACCTCTCCAAGCAGTACATCCGCGAACAGACCCTCGAGCCCGCCAAGAAGCTCGGCCGCCTGGCCGGGTTCTCGTTCGCCGGCGCGGTGCTGCTCGCCCTGGCGGTGGTGTTCCTGGCGATTGCCGCCGCCAGGTACTTGATCGAGGTGCTGCCGGCCGGTGCCATGTGGAGCGCCCTCGGCTACATCCTCGCCTCCATCGCCCTGCTCATCGCCACCGGCCTGTTGATGTGGAGGGTCACCCGATGACCGTTGAGAAGACCGATCTCGAAGCCAAGCTCCGCGAGATCCAGGAGGTCATCGACGAGACCACCGGATCGGTGAAGTCCAAGGGGATGGCCATCGCCATCGGAGTGGTGCTCATCCTGCTCATCGCCTTCTTGATGGGACGGCGCAAGGGAAAGCAGGGTTCGGCCCGGGTCGAGGTCTACCGGCTCGGCTGAGGCGTCAGCCTTCGATGGTGATCTCTCCCTCGGCGGGGTCGTCGGCACCCAGCAGCCGGATCCGGACGGCATCGCCCTTCCTCAGCGTCCGGCTGTAGAGCAACTCCCGGTCGGAACGGTAGAGCCTCCGCACCCACCCGACCGCCAGCAGGACCGCCCCGAGCCCGACCAGCGGCGCGTTGCCGCGCCGAGCCCCTCCGAAGAACGCCCTGGCACCATCCTTGAGCAGATTCACGACCGTGATGATACCGGTCCTAGAGTGTCGCCCATGTTCCGCCACCGCGAACGCATCACCAAGATCCTGGGCATCGTGCTGGCCGTGTCCCTCCTGTTGAGCCTCGTCCTGCCGTTCCTCATCCAGAGGTGAGCAGTCCGTTCCAGGCCGGAGAGGTCTGCCTCCTTCTGGATGCCCGGGGCCGGACCTACCTGGCGGATCTGCGGACCGGGGGGAGGTTCCAGTACCACGCCGGTGGGATCGCCCACGATGACATCATCGGGAACCCGCCCGGAACGGTCGTGCGCACCTCGTCGGCCGCCCGCCTGGTAGCGCTGCGACCCCGACTCGCCGACTACATCCTCCGGATGAAGCGGGGACCCCAGGTGATCTATCCCAAGGACCTCGGGGCAATGATCCACTGGGGCGACATCGGGCCCGGCATGACGGTCCTCGAGGCGGGAACCGGGTCGGGAGCGCTGACCCTCGCCCTGCTGCGAGCCGTCGGACCGACCGGCCGGGTCATCAGTGTCGAGAAGCGCCCCGAACACGCCCGGCACGCGGTGGCCGCCATCACCCGCTTCCTAGGGGGGCTGCCCGCCACCCTGGAGCTCCGCGACGGCCTGATCGAGGAGATGATCGCCGAGGTCGCCCCGGATCGCCTCCTGCTGGACCTTCCCGAACCGTGGGAGGTCATCGAGGCCGGCGCCGAGTACCTCGCCGACGACGGCGTCGTCACCGTCTACGTCCCCACCGTGCCCCAGGTCCAGCGCACCAGGGACGCCCTGCGCCGCTCAGGCCGCTTCGCACCCCCAACCACCTTCGAGGTGTTGCAGCGGGAGTGGGTGGCCGACGGGAGGTCGGTGCGGCCCAGCCACCAGATGATCGGTCACACCGGCTTCATCACCATCGCCCAGAAGACGCTGACCGAGCCCGGCCACCCCGGTGAGGCCTTCGACGGAGAGGCGGCCGAGCCGCCCGACCCGGCTGCCTGATCTCCCCGACGCGAGAGGGCCCCGCCGGAGCGGGGCCCTCTGCCAGAAGTGATCGCCTGCCTACGGTTCGATGAAGATGCACTCGCCCGGGCACTCCTCGGCCGCCTCGATGGTGGCGTCGTCCTGTCCGTCGGGAACGGTTGCGAGACCGGCGGCGCCCTGCGGATTGCCCTCGGCCTGGGCGTAGATCTTCGCCCCCTCCCGGACGTAGGCCAGGCCGTCGTCCATCATCACGAATACGTCGGGGGCGATCTCCTCGCAGAGCCCGTCGCCGGTGCACAGGTCTTGATCGATCCAAACCTTCATGGTCTCTACTGCTCCATTGGGGGACGCCGGATTGTACCCGGCAGCCGCAGCCAGCCAAGACACCCCGGCTCCCGAGTCGACCCACCGCCCGACCGTATACTGATTGTCCCTCGCCGGGCGTCTCGGCGGGTCCGACGTCAACCATGCGAGGCCGCCATGTCAGAGCCAGACGCCACGTCGCAAGAGCTCCACAGCACCATCAAGATGCTGGAAGAGGAGATCGCCATCCTGCGGCGCCGGCTGCAGGACGCACCGCGACGGGTCCGCATCCTCGAGGAGCGCCTGCTGGAGTCCAAGGGCAGGCTCGCCCAGGCCGTCTCCCAGAACGACAAGATCTCGGCGGCTCTCGAGGAGACGCGGGAGCAACTCGCCGTCTTGCGCGAGGAGGTCGAGAAGCTCACGGCACCTCCCAATCCGTTCGGGATCGTCCACGGCGTCAACACCGACGGCACCGTCGACGTGATCACCTCGGGGCGCAAGCTCCGGGTCAACGCCGCCCCTTCCGTCGAGATCAAGGAACTCGGGGTCGGCCAGGAGGTCCTGCTCAACGAGGCGATGAACGTCATCGACGCCCGCGCCTTCGACATCACCGGCGAGGTGGTCACCGTCAAGGAGATCATCGACGAGTCGAGGGTCGTGATCCTGGCCCACGGCGACGAGGAGCGGGTGGTCGAGCTGTCGGGCCCGATGCGGGAGACCTACCTGCGAGTCGGCGACCACGTCCGGGTCGACACCCGGACCGGCGTGGTCCACGAGCGGCTCAACCGTCCCGAGGTCGAGGAACTGGTGCTCGAAGAGGTTCCCGACATCTCCTACGAGGAGATCGGCGGGCTCCGCCACCAGATCGAGACGATCCGGGATGCGGTGGAGCTGCCCTACGTCCACAAGGCCCTCTTCGAGGAGTACGGATTGGCCGCCCCCAAGGGCGTGCTGCTCTACGGCCCCCCGGGGTGCGGGAAGACCCTCATTGCCAAGGCCGTCGCCAACAGCCTGGCCAAGGCGGTCGCCGACAAGACCGGCCGGCACGGCGCCCACTCGTACTTCCTCAACATCAAGGGTCCCGAGTTGCTGAACAAGTACGTGGGGGAGACCGAACGCCAGATCCGGCTCATCTTCGCCCGCGCCAAGGAGAAGTCGGAGGAAGGCCTGCCGGTCATCGTCTTCTTCGACGAGATGGACTCGCTGTTCCGCACCCGCGGCACCGGGATCTCCTCCGATGTGGAGTCGACCATCGTCCCCCAGTTGCTCTCCGAGCTCGATGGGGTGGAGGCACTCAAGAACGTCATCGTGATCGGGGCCAGCAATCGCGAGGACCTCATCGATCCCGCCATCCTGCGCCCGGGACGCCTCGATGTGAAGATCAAGATCGAGCGTCCCACCGAGGAGGCCGCCCGCCAGATCTTCGCCATCTACCTGGCAGATCACGTGCCGCTCGATCCGGTCGAGCTGGAGACGGCTGGCGGTGAGCGGGCCGCCATGGTCGGCTCGATGATCGACAGGGTGGTCGGCGACATGTACTCGACCCTCGATCACAACCGGTTCCTCGAGGTCACCTACGCCAACGGCGACAAGGAGATCCTCTACTTCAAGGACTTCGCATCGGGGGCGATGATCGAGAACGTGGTGCGGCGGGCCAAGAAGGAGGCGATCAAGCGGGAGATCGCCGAAGGCACCCGGGGCGTCAGGACCGACGATCTGCTGATGGCCATCAAGCAGGAGTTCCGCGAGCAAGAGGACCTTCCCAACACCACCAACCCGGACGACTGGGCCCGGATCAGCGGGAAGAAGGGGGAGCGCATCATCTACGTGCGGACCCTCATCGAGGGGGATGGAGACAGCCGGGCGATCGAGGCGGTCACCACCGGTCAGTACCTGTGAGGCGCCGGTCGGTCCACAAGGTCATCGGGACCGAGACCGAGTTCGGCATCACCGTTCAGAACCAGCCCGATGTCAACCCGGTGCATGCCTCCAGCCAGGTCATCAATGCCTACGCCGGGTCCCGTGCCCGCGTCCGATGGTCGTACGAGGACGAGGCGCCCGGCCGGGACGCCCGGGGTCCCGGGTACGAGACGATCGTGGGAGGCGACTTCGAGAGCGGCCTCGTCAACACGGTGCTCACCAACGGGGCGCGCTTCTACGTGGATCACGCCCACCCCGAATACTCGAGCCCGGAATGCTACGACCCCCTCGAGGCCGCCCTCTACGACAAGGCGGGCGAGTTCGTGCTGGCCGAGGCGGCCCGGGCCGCCCAGGCGCTGCTGGCCGAAGGGCAGCGGCTCCTCATCCACAAGAACAACAGCGACGGCAAGGGCAACTCGTACGGCGCCCACGAGAACATTCTCTTGTCACGGGAGACGCCGTTCCGCGATCTCGTCGGACATCTGCTCGGCTTCCTGGCGACGCGGCAGATCTACACCGGAGCGGGGAAGGTCGGTGCCGAGAACGGGAGGCCGCAGACGGCCTACCAGATCACCCAACGGGCCGACTTCTTCGAGGAGCAGGTGGGGCTGGAGACGACCCTGAAACGGCCGATCGTCAACACCAGGGACGAACCGCACGCCGAGCCGGGCTCCTATCGGCGGCTCCACGTGATCATTGGGGACGCCACCATCTCGGAGACTCAGACCTTCCTCAAGCTCGGCAGCCTGTCGATGTTCCTCGCCGCCGTCGAGGACGGTGCCCTGCCGCCGCCCCCCGGACTCTCCGACCCCGTCGCATCGGTGTGGAAGATCAGCCACGATCCCACCCTGCGCACCGCCGTGGCACTCTCCGACGGCACCACGATCACCGCCCTCGACCTCCAGTGGCGCTACCTGGGATGGGTCCGGGAGCACGCCACCGCCCGGGGGATCGACGAGGTGCACCGCCGGGTCCTCGACACCTGGGAGCAGATCCTCGCCGACCTGGAGCGCGATCCGCTCTCCACCGCAGATCGGCTCGACTGGACCGCCAAACTGCAACTGCTGGAGGGCTTTCGGGAGCGGGACCACTTGCCCTGGAACCACCCCAAGCTGAGGCTGCTCGATCTGCAATACCACGACGTGGACCCCGCCCGCGGCCTCTACCACCGTCTGGTGGGGGCCGGGAGGATGCAGCGCCTGTTCACCGACGATCAGGTGCACCGGGCGGCCGTGGAGCCCCCTGCCCGGACCAGGGCCTACTTCCGGGGCACCTGTGTGGAACGGTTCGGGCGCCAGGTGGTAGCCGCCAACTGGGATTCCATGATCTTCGACGTCGGCGAAGACACCCTCAGGCGAGTGCCTATGATGGAGCCGCTTCGCGGCCGGAAGGACCTGGTGGGCGATCTGATCGCCTCCTCTGGATCGGCTGCCGAACTGGTGAGAGCGCTCGGAGGGGACCATGGCTGAGCAGGAACGCAAACAGACCAAGAAGACTCGCTCCGGCGACGGAGCGGAGGCGGCCGAGTCCGTCGAGGCGCCCGTCAAGGGCGAACTGGTCGTCAAGATCGATGATCTCCTCGACGAGATCGACAGCGTCCTCGAGGAGAATGCCGAGGAGTTCGTCAGGAACTACGTTCAGAAGGGCGGCCAGTGAGCCCCGATCTCCCCGGTGATGCTCTGCCGATGAACGCGAGCGACCTCCCCGGCAGTTTCTCGTCCTTCCTGCGAGCCCGCGGCATGGAGCCGCGCTGGGACCTCCCCTCCGGCGGGTCGGGCCTCGATGCCCCCGAGGGAACCACCGTGCTCGCATTCCGCTACCAGGACGGCGTGATCATGGCCGGTGACCGCCGCGCCACCGCCGGCAACCTCATCGCCCACAACCGGGTACAGAAGGTCTTCTCCGCCGACCGTTTCTCGGCCGTGGCGATCTCGGGCACCGCCGGCATCGCCATCGAATTGATCCGCCTCTTCCAGACGGAGTTGGAGCACTACGAGAAGCTCGAGGGGCATCGCCTCAGCCTGGAGGGCAAGGCCAACTACCTGGCTTCGATGATCCGCCGGCAGTTGCCGATGGCCTTCCAGGGTCTGGCGGTGATCCCTCTGTTCGCCGGCTACGACGAGGAGGCCGGCACCGGCCGGCTCTTCTCCTTCGACCTGGTCGGCGGCCGCTACGAGGAGATCGACTACACCGCAACGGGGTCGGGGGGCCGCGACGCCAAGCTCTACCTGCGCGGTGCCTTCCGGCCCGACACCGAGGAGCCGGCGGCGATCCGGCTGGCGGTCGAGGCGCTGGTCAGAGCGGCCGAGGAGGACAGCGCCACCGGCGGGCCCGACCTGCGGCGCGACATCTACCCGAACGTGGCGATCGTCGATGCCGACGGATTCCGCGAGGTCCCCGAGGAGGCGGTGGCGACCACCGCCCGCGACGTGCTGGGGGGTGAGTGGTGACCGTCCCTTACTACGTGCCTCCCGAGCAGATGATGAAGGACCGCGCCGAGTTCGCCCGCAAAGGCATCGCCAGGGGCCGTTCGATCGTCGCCGTCGAGTACGTCGATGGGATCGTGATCGTCGCCGAGAACCCCAGCGGCTCCCTCCAGAAGATCGGGGAGCTCTACGACCGCATCGCCTTCGCAGGGGTCGGCAAGTACAACGAGTTCGAGGCGCTCCGGGTGGCCGGCATCCGCCACGCCGATCTGAAGGGGTACGCCTACGCCCGCGAGGACGTCACCGCAAAAGGACTCGCCAACGCCTATGCGCAGACCCTCGGCCACATCTTCACCCAGGAGATCAAACCCTACGAGGTCGAGGTCATGGTGGCCGAGGCCGGCCGATCTGCCGACGACAACCGCATCTTCCGGGTCACCTACGACGGGACCCTGTACGCCGATCAGGGCGTGTCGGCCATCGGCGGTCGGGACGAGCAGCTCCGCTCCCGCCTCGAAGCCTCGTTCGGGCCCGGAGCGCCGCTCGCCACCGCCCTCGGGTGGGCCCGGGCCGCCTTCGAGGAGGAGGGGGCGGATCCGATCCCACCGGAGGCGTGGGAGGCGGCCGTCATCGATCGGACCCTCGGCCGCCGCGGGTTCCGCCGCCTGACCGTCGGCGAGATCGCTCCTAGAACGTCCTAGAACACCGCCGAGAGCACCCGGTAGGCCACCACGGCCAGCAGGGTCACCGCTCCGAGCATCATCATCCCCTTCGGCGTGCCGGGTACCGGCGGCAAGGTCGGGTCGGCGAGGCCGTCGATCTCCGATGCCAGCATCACCCGGCGGGCCTCGGCGATGCTGCCCTCCTCGACCCAGATCTCCGTGGCGGCCATGTCACCGATCGTCAACCGGTAGGGGCCGAGGCCCTCGCCCATGATTCTGGCCGCTATCCCTTCGGATTCGAGCCGAGCCACGGTGATCCTCGCCGCCATCAGATCGGACACCACCGCCAATCGGGTGAACACCGGAGGGGACTCGCTCATGGCGGAGACCGTATCCCCCGGGGACCCCTACTCGCAGCGAGGCGGCCGGCGCCGGGTACCCTCCCCGCCATGGACCGGCGGATCTTCGGCGTCGAGAACGAGTATGGGGTGACCTGCACCCTGCGGGGTCAGCGACGGCTGTCGCCCGACGAGGTGGCCAGGTACCTCTTCCGGCGGGTGGTGTCGTGGGGCCGGTCCTCCAACGTGTTCCTCGAGAACGGCGCCAGGCTCTACCTCGACGTCGGGAGCCATCCCGAGTACGCCACCCCCGAGTGCGACAGCCTCTACGACCTGGTGGCGCACGACAAGGCGGGGGAGCGGGTGCTCGAGGGCCTGGTCCAATCGGCCGAGGAGCGCCTCGCCGAGGAGGGCATTCGCGGCCAGATCTACCTCTTCAAGAACAACACCGACACCGCCGGCAACTCCTACGGGTGCCACGAGAACTACCTCGTGTCCCGCCAGGGCGACTTCCAGCGCCTCATCGACACGCTCATCCCCTTCTTCGTGAGTCGTCAGATCTGGAGCGGCGCCGGCAAGATCAACACCACCCCGCGCGGCACCGCCTACTGCCTGGCACAGCGGGCCGACCACATCTGGGAGGGCGTCTCGTCGGCCACCACCAGGAGCCGCCCGATCATCAACACCCGGGACGAGCCCCATGCCGATGCCGAGCGCTACCGGCGCCTCCACGTGATCGCCGGCGATTCGAACATGTCCGAGTACGTGACCTACGCCAAGGTGGGAGCCACCGCCGCCATCCTCCAGATGATGGAATCCGAGGTGGTGTTCCGCGACCTCACCCTCGACAACCCGATCAGGGCAATCAGGGAGATCAGCCACGACGTCACCTGCCGCCGCAAGGTGCGGCTCGCCAACGGACGGGAGTTGTCGGCGCTCGACATCCAGTGGGAGTACCTCGAGCGGGTGATCCGCTACTCCCGAAACCCCGGCTTCCCGGCCCAGGTGCAGCGGGCCGTCGAGATGTGGGAGCACGCCCTCACCGGGCTCGAGAAGGATCCAATGAGCCTGACCCGCGAGTTGGACTGGGTGGCCAAGCTCAACATGATCGAGGAGTACCGCAGCAAGCGGAGGCTCGACCTCGACGCCCCCAAGGTGGCGCTCCTCGACCTCGCCTACCACGATGTCAACCGGGAGAGGGGGCTCTACTACCTGCTGGAGCGCCGCGGCCTCGTCGACCGGGTGGTCACCGACGCCGACATCCACAAGGCCCTCCTCCAACCGCCCCAGACGACCCGCGCCAGGTTGCGCGGCGAGTTCATCAAGGCCGCCAAGGCCCGCAAGCGGGACTTCACCGTCGATTGGGTGCACCTGAAGCTCAACGACCAGGCGCAGCGCACGGTCCTGTGCAAGGACCCCTTCCGGGCGGTCGACGAACGGGTCGACCGGCTGATCGCCGGTCTGTAGTCGTCCTTTCGCCCCGGCTGCGGCGCCGATACAGTGCCGGACATGCAGCGCGTGCTCGAACGGCTCCTCAACCTCCTCGCCTTCCTGTTGACGGTCGAGCACCCGGTCACCGCCGATGAGATCCGGCACACCGTCGCCGGCTACGACCAGGAGACCGACGAGGCCTTTCGGAGGACGTTCGAGCGGGACAAGGACCTGCTTCGCAGCCTGGGCATCCCGTTGCGTCTGGAGGCCACCGATGCCTGGGAGGTCGAGCAGGGCTACGTGGTGCCCCGCGACGAGTACGCCCTCGAGGATCCGGGCCTGACCGATGAGGAGCGCGCCGCCCTGTGGCTCGCCGCCCAGAGCGTACGGCTCGGGGGAAGCGGGCCCGGGCCCGCCGCCATCTTCAAGCTGGGCGGCACCCCCATGACCGGTGGAGGCGAGCCGCTGTCTGCCGACCTGGGCCACGAGCCCGAACTGCTGGCCCTCCTGTTTGCGGCCGTCACCGAGCGGCGCCGCATCCGCTTCCCCTATCGGGACAAGCGCCGCAAGGTCGATCCGTACGGACTGGCCCATCGCCTCGGCCACTGGTACCTGGTCGGCAACCAGGGGGCGGACGGAACCAGGGCGTACCGGGTCGACCGCATGACCGGCGTCACCGTCGACCAGGCGGCCGGCACCTTCGAGCGGCCCGCCGGCTTCCGGGTCGGCGACCATCTCCCGGAAGCCCCCTGGGAGGCCGGGGCCGCCGGGATCGTCGCCAGGGTTCGATTCGATCCAGAGGTCGCCTGGTGGGCGGTCCGGCAGCTCACCGGACGGGCCGAGCGCATCGACGAGGCCGACGGGAGCGTCGTCGCTTCGATCCCGGTCGGGTCGGTGGATGCCTTCATCGGGTGGATGATCGGCCTCGACGACCACGCCGAGATCCTGGAGCCGCCCGAACTGCGCGCCCGATTCGTCGAGCACGTCCGGGGGGCGGCATGAGCAGTCCTCGCACGGTCCAGCGGCTCTCGCGCATCCTCTCCATGCTGCCGTGGGTCATCGCCAACCAGGGTGCCACCGTCGACGAGGTGTGCAACCGGTTCGACTACACCCGCTCCGAACTGGTCAAGGATCTCAATCTGGTCTTCGTCTGCGGGTTGCCGGGCTATGGGCCCGGAGACCTCATGACCGCCTACGTCGACGAAGACGAGGTCGTCGTCGATACTGCCGACTACTTCGCCGAGCCGCTCCGCCTCACCTCGGCAGAGGCGCTGGTGCTGCTGGCCGGCGGCATGGCGTTGCTGTCGGCTGGAACCGGTCCTCCTGCCCTCGCCCCGGCGGTGGCCAAGCTGCAGAGGGCGCTGCTGCCCGACGAGGGAGCCATCGAGGTCGACATCCCATCCGAGCCCGAGATGGTCGGCCGGTTGCGGGACGCGGCTGCCGGGGGAGAGGTCGTCGAGATCGTCCATGCCTCGGTCGCCACCGGGGAGGAGACCACCAGGAGCATCGAGCCGTGGGCGGTGTTCGCCACCCTGGGCAATTGGTACGTGTCAGGCCGGTGCCGGCTCGCAGGGGCCGAGCGGGTCTTCCGGGTCGATCGGGTCCGCTCCGCCCGCACCACCGGGGAGCGGTTCGATCCGCCTGCCGAACTCCCGCCGGCCGAGGTCCGCTACACCCCGGGCGTCGACGACACCCGAGCTGTGATCCGGCTCACCCCGGCGGCCCGCTGGGTCGCCGAGTACTACCCGGTCGAGGTGCTCGCCGACGGGGACGACGGCCTCGTCGTCGAGTTCTCGGCCGCCGACCCCGCCGTGGCCGCTCGGCTCCTGATCCGACTCGGCGGCGCGGCCGTCCTCGAGGAGGGCGAGGACGTCCGCAAGGCCCGCGATCGGCTCCGCCAGCGGGTGCTGATGCGGTATGGAGTGACTACACGGCAAATGGTCATTCAGGCCCCCTAAGGGTGCTCCGATACACGCGACACGGACATCGCACCCGACACCGGAGCCATTCCATGACCACGATTCGGACATCCTGCATCCTCTGCGGCGATGTGGAACTGGTCCCCACCGACCTCAACCTCGAACTCTTCAGCTCCACCGGAACCGGCCACTACCGCTTCCTGTGCCCGCACTGCGAGCAGGAGCAGCGGCGTCCGGCCACCCACCGGGTCGTCTCGATACTGTTGGCAACCGGGGTGTCCTACGAGGTGGTGGACGACACGCCCATCACCGAGGGGGAGATC
This sequence comes from Actinomycetota bacterium, assembly GCA_018821365.1. Lineage (GTDB taxonomy): Bacteria > Actinomycetota > Acidimicrobiia > Spongiisociales > UBA11373 > JAHJML01. The sequence continues at coordinate 13,151 of JAHJML010000114.1, forward strand.
ACCCGCTTCTCCCAATCGCTCGATCACAACGACTGGATCGAGCAGCTCTACTCCTGATCGCCCGGCGCCCTCGGCGGGGCCGCCATCTACCATGTCGGCGTGTTCAGCGTCAGCCCGGCTGAGATCCTCACCATCGCCGTCGTGGCCCTCCTCGTCTTCGGCCCCAAGCGCCTGCCCGAGATCGCTCGAAAGGCCGGGAAGGTCATCCGCGACCTGCGCGACGTCGCCGGCGAACTGACCAGCGGGCTCGAGGACGAGGTCAAAGAGACCCTCGAGCCCTTCAGGGACATCCGCACCACCATGAAGGACGCCATCGCCGGGGTGGAGGGCCAGGTGACGGGGGTGCCGGCCCGGCCACGCACCGCGCCGGCGATCGCCCCGGCCGCCGCGCCCCGGGAGCCCAATCCGACGGATGCCGCCGCAGACGGGACCCACAGCGGGGAGATCTCGGCGGCCGCCGACCCCGCCGACGGGGACCCGTGAGCCAGCCGCGGGCGCCGATCACCGCCCATCTCGAGGAGTTGCGCAGCCGCATCTTCAAGAGCGCGCTGGCGGTCATCGCCGGGGCGATCGTCGCCTTCATCTTCAGGGACTGGATCTTCGACCTGCTGGTCGCCCCCTACGAAGCCACGGCGGGCGAGCACGATCTGGTGTTCTTCCGGCCCACCGAGGCCTTCTCCCTGTTCATGCGGATCTCGCTGTATGCCGGATTCGTGCTGGCGAGCCCGGTTGTCATCTACCAGTTGTGGCGCTTCATCAGCCCGGCGATGACCCGCCGCGAGAAGACGTGGGTCATCCCGATCGTGGCGATCCTGGTGACGCTGTTCCTCGGCGGCATCGGGTTCGGGTACTGGTCGCTGCAGCGCGGGCTCGGGTTCCTGCTCGACTTCGGGAACGATCAACTCACACCCACCATCGGCGGCAACTACTACCTGACCTTCGCCATGCGGTTCTTGCTGGTGTTCGGAATCTCGTTCCTGTTCCCGGTCTTCCTGTTCGCCGCCGCCGCCGCCGGGCTGCTGGGGTGGCGGACGCTGGCCCGGGGAAGGAGATGGGCGGTGCTCACCATCGTCACCGTGGGAGCGGTCATCACCCCGTCGGGCGACCCCCTCACGCTGCTGCTGCTGTCGGTGCCGCTCTACATCCTCTATGAGGCCGACATCTGGCTGATCCGATTCCTCCTCCGACGGTGAGGGCCTCCGACTACCTCGCCGCGCTGCCCTTTACGGCCGACCGCTTCCAACGCGAGGCCGCCGAAGCCATCGATCGCGGCGAGTCGGTGGTCGTGGCGGCGCCCACCGGATCGGGCAAGACCGTGGTCGCTGAGGCCGCCATCGCGGCGGCGCTCGGCGCCGGCCGGCGGGCGGTCTACACCACGCCCATCAAGGCGCTCTCCAACCAGAAGTTCTCGGAGCTCCGCAGGCGCTACGGAGACGACGGGGTCGGCTTGCTGACGGGGGACAACTCGATCAACGGGAGCGGGGCGGTGGTGGTGATGACCACCGAGGTGCTCCGCAACATGATGTATGCGGCCAGTCCCGACCTCGCCAGAGTCGGGGTCGTCGTGCTCGACGAGGTCCACTACCTCCAGGACCGGGCCAGGGGAGCGGTCTGGGAGGAGATCATCATCCACCTCGATCGGGCGATTCCCCTGGTGTGCCTGTCGGCCACCGTCCCCAATGCCGAGGAGTTCAACGAGTGGGTTGCCCAGCGGCGGGGACCGACCACCCTGGTCGTCGAACGGGAGCGGGCGGTGCCCCTCGAGTCGGCCTACCTGCTCAAGGACCGGTGGGAGGGCAACCGACTCCAGTTGCTCCCGGTCTTCGAAGGCGACCTCCCCAACCCCACGCTGGTGCGCCTCCTCAAGCGCGACCCGGGGCACAAGCGATACGGGATGCCGCGCCGCTTCGAGACCAGCGAGTTCCTGGCAGGCCGCGGCCTGCTCCCGGCCATCTACTTCATCTTCTCCAGGGCCGGCTGCAGCGCGGCGGCCAATCAGGCGGTCGACTTCGGCCTCCGCCTCACCACCGCCGGCGAGGTGGCCCGGATCCGCGACATCGCCACCACGATGACCGCCCACCTCGATCCCGCCGACCTGGCGGTGCTGGGGTACGGACGATGGCTCTCCGACCTGGAAGCGGGGGTGGCCGCCCATCACGCCGGGCTGGTCCCCGCCTTCAAGGAGGCCACCGAGTACCTGTTCTCCGAAGGCCTCGTCAAACTGGTGTTTGCCACCGAGACACTGGCGCTGGGCATCAACATGCCGGCGCGCTCCGTCGTGCTCGAGAGCCTCAGCAAGTTCACCGGAGACGGCCACGAGACCCTCACCCCGGGGGCCTACACCCAGTTGACCGGCCGGGCCGGACGGCGCGGCATCGACGATCTTGGCACTGCCGTCATCCTCCACTCCGGCTACGTGGCGATCGAGGAGGTCGCCGGGATCGCCGGTCCCGGATTGCACCCGCTCCGATCCTCGTTCCGCCCCACCTACAACATGGCCGTCAACCTGATCGCCTCCTACCCACAGGAGCAGGCCGAGTCGCTGCTCAATGCCTCCTTTGCCCAGTTTCGGGACACCCGCAGGCGGCGGAGCATCGAGTCGCACATCGCCCACGAAGCGTCCCGACTGGAACGGCTGCTCACCGAGGCCGCCTGCGAGCGAGGCGACGTCTTCGCGCTGCTCGACGCCGGCGGGAAGCGAGCTCACATCGAGATGGAGCGATTGGCGACCGCGTGTGCGGCGGGAGACGTCGTTGCCTGGCACGAACGCGGCAGGGAGCGGCGCCATGTGGTGGCGGCCCGGGGCACCGGGAAACGGCCCCGGTTGCTGCTGGTCTCCGACGACGCCCGACTGGTGCGCATCGGCCCCGATCACCTCCCCGAGTCTGCCGCCATCCTCGGCCAGATCGACCTCGACAGCCCCTTCCGCTTTCGGGACGCCGCCTATCGCCACCGACTGGCCGGCCGGCTGAGGGATTGGCGCCCGGGGGGGACGCCACGCCGCCCGCATCTCCTCGACGACGATCCCGATGGGGTCGCCGGGTGCCCCGACATAGATCGCCACCTCGGGGCGGCCCGCTCGGCTCGCCGGACGGAGAAGCAACTCCAACGTGACCGGCGCCGCCTCGAATCTGTCTCCACCGGCATGGTCCCCCGCTTCCATGCGCTCCTGCAACTGCTCGGAGACTGGGGCTACGTGGACGGGTGGAGCCTGACGGGGGCCGGCACCCGCCTCCGTTCCATCTACAACGAACTCGATCTCCTGCTGACCGAGACCATCTCGAGCGGTCATCTGGACGGCCTCGACCTGGCCGAGATGGCGGCGGTCGCCTCGGCCTTCACATTCGAGTCCCGGTCCCGCGACGAGCACGCAACCGGGTGGCCGACCAGGACCACCGCCCAGCGCGCCGACCGCATCTGGGAGGCCTGGGCCCGCCTGGTCGGCGACGAGGAGCGGCTGCACCTGCCTCCCTCACGGTCGCCCGACGCAGGCTTCGCAGCGATTGCGTACCGTTGGGCCTCGGGAGAGAGCCTGGAGGGCCTCTTCGAGGACGATGCCTTCGGAGTGGGGGACTTTGTGAGGAACTGCAGACAACTCATCGACCTGCTCCACCAGATCGGCGACGCTTCGCCGGAGCTCGCTCCTATTGCCCGCGCCGCGGTAGGTGCCATCGATCGAGGCGTGGTTGCCGCCGTGGGTGTCGCATGACCTGGTGGACCCTGATCAACCCCGGCGCAGGCAACGGATCTGCCAACGTGTCCATCGAGCAGAGAGTCCGCAGCGCCCTCGCCGACCACGAGGTCGATGCCGTCATCAACACCACCCGGTCGGTCGACCATCTGCGGGAACTGGTGCGCCGGGGCGCCGCCGCGGGCAGCACCCGCTTTCTGGCGGTGGGGGGCGACGGCACCGCCAGCCTGGTCGCCGACGCCCTGATGCGGCTTCCGTGGACCGAGCCGCCGACGCTGGGGATTCTCCCGGCCGGTTCGGGGAGCGACTACGTAAGGACCTTCGGCTTCTCCCAGAAGCTCGAGGAGGCGGTCCGGCATCTCACGGGGAGCGAGACCTACCTCGTCGACGTCGGCATCATCGAAGGCTCCTGGGGGATCCGCCACTTCCTCAATGCCGCCAACATCGGGGTCCTCGGCGCCACCGTCAAGCGGGCCGAGCAGATGTCGCGCCGCTGGGGTTCGCTGCGCTACAAGCTGGCGTTCTGGCTCGAGTTGCCCAGGTTCCCGCGGGGTCCGATCTCACTGGAGACCGAGCGGCGCACCTTCGAGGGCGACGCGATCACCGTCGTGCTGGCCAACGGGCAGTACTTCGGTGCCGGGGTCAACATCGCCCCGCGGGCCACCCTGATCGACGGTCTGCTCGACGTCCAGGTGTTCACCGTCTCGAAGAGCCGCATCCCGCTCCTCTATCGCAAGGCCACCCGGGGCCTGCATCTCAGCGACCCGGGAGTCGAGCGATACCGGGCCGGGCGGATCTCGATCGCCACCGATGTGCCGTGGCCCGTAGAGATCGATGGGGACTACCTCGGCGAGACGCCGATCGAAGTCTCACTGCTCCCCGGGGCGCTGCGGTTCAAGATCTGAACCGGCCGGCCCGGGCAGCGATATACTCCCGGCGCTTCCAGAGGAGTGACGCATGCCTTCGGACGACAACGGCTCCGAACTCGACGACGACTGGCCCGAAGAGGAACCGGACGTCGAACTCGACGTCGACCCCGACGTCGACCCCGACATCGATCTCGAAGACGTCCTCGACGAGGACGTGATCGACGACGAGGACGATGACTCCGGCGTCCCCGAGATCGATGACGACACCGACGACTCCGAAGAGGCACTCGACAAGCTCGAAGAAGAAGAGCTCGAGATGCTCACCGAGGACGAGGCGGCCGAGGCGCTGCCCATCGACGAGGCCGAGGAGCTCCGCCAACTCCGCCGGGAGGCGATCGCGCTCGAGGCGGGCGCCGAGGATCTCCAGCAGGACGAGTTCGTATGTGCCAACTGCTTCCTCGTCAAGCGGACCAGCCAGTTGGCCAACCGGCGCAAGAAGATCTGCAAGGACTGCATCTGAGCCCCGCCGGCCGCCACTAACCTTGCCCGCCATGAAGGTGTCCGCCCGGGCGGCTGGGGTCGCCGACCTGCCCGAGCTCCTGCGCATGTACCGGCTGCTGATGGCCGAGATGATCCCCCTCGAGCCGATCTGGCCGTTGGCCTCCGGCCTGCCCGAGCCGGAGGCCGGCGCCCTCGAGGAGCTGATCGCCGACCCCGGGAGTTCGGTCTTCGTCGGACAGATCGACGAGATCCCGCTCGGGTTCCTGGTCGGCACCAGGCAGGATCTCCCTCGCCAGGCAGGAGGAGCCGTGATGGGGTCGGTCCGCTACATCTTCACCGAGATGGCGGCGCGGGAGGTCGGGGTCGGTGAGCAGATGATCGAGGCCTACCTGACGGCCGAGCGGGCCCGGGGCGTCACCCTCTTCGATGCCCATGTGACGCCCGGCCACCGCCCGACCAAGAACTTCTTCGAGTCCAAGGGTTTCGCGGCGCGCAGCATCGTGATGCACCACGACGACGACACCCATCACGGCGAAGCGCACCCGTGACGGCCATCCCCGCCGCCGAGGTCACCGGTCTGCTGGTTGCGTTGATCCGCAACCGGTGTGTCAACGACGGGACGCCCGATTCGGGGCACGAACACCGCTCGGTCGAGACCATCGAGTCCTACCTGGGCCGCCGGGGGCGTCGCTTCGAGCCGCATCCCGGCCGCCAGAGCGTGCTCTACCGCATTCCCGGCACCTGCTCCGACGCCCCCTCGCTGATGCTGCTCGGCCACACCGACGTCGTGCCGGTGACTGCTGCGGGGTGGTCCGTCGATCCGTTCGAAGGACTCCGCTCCAACGGCTTCGTGTGGGGCAGGGGAGCGGTGGACATGCTCAACCAGACGGCGTCGATGGCCGCGGTCTTTCGCCGCTTCCTCGATGGGGAGGTCCCGCCCCCGACCGGGGACCTGCTCTTCCTGGCGGTCGCCGACGAGGAGGCCGGAGGCAAACTCGGGGCCGCCTACCTCGCCGACCACCACTGGGACGAGGTCGGATGCGACTATGTGCTGACCGAGATCGGGGCACCGATGCTGGCGGGGACCGCCGGCCCCGCTCTGCCGGTGACCGTCGCCGAGAAGGGCCCTCATTGGCGGACCTTCCGGGTGCGGGGGATCCCCGGGCACGGCAGCCAGCCCTATGGGACCCGCAATGCGCTGGTGCCACTGGCCGAGGCGATCACCCGTCTGGCGGAGGTGCCGGCCCCGATCCTCATCAGCGACGAGTGGAGAGCCTTCGTAGCGGCCTGGGAGCCCGAGCCGGAACTGGCGGCCGATCTGGTCGATCCCGAACGGGTCGACGCCGCCGTCGATCGCATCGCGGAATCCGACCCGGGGTTCGCCCGCTGGGTGCATGCGTGCACCCACCTGACCATCAGCCCCAACACCCTCCATGCCGGGGTGAAGGCCAACGTGGTGCCCGACGAGGCGGTGGCCGAGATCGACGTCCGCATGCTGCCGGGTCAGGAGACCGCCGACCTGCTCGATCACTTCCGCAAGGTGATCGGCCCCGATGTCGAGGACCTTCTCGAGATCACCGAGATCGAGTCGACCCTCGCCAACGGCTCTCCACCCGAGGGCCCGCTGTGGGATGCGATCGGGGACTCCCTGGCCGAGACGGCAGGCCACCGGCGGCTTCTCCCCACCCTTATTCCCGTAGCCACCGATGCCCGATTCTTCAGGAGGCGGGGGACGATCGCCTACGGGATGGCCGTCTTCGACGACCAGGTCGGCTTCGGGGACCTCCTGTCGATGTTCCACGGCCATGACGAGCGGGTCAGCGAGGCCTCGCTCGGCCTGACCGCCGCCCATCTGCTGGCGACCGTCCGCCGCTTCTTTGAGCTGACCTCACCGTGACCGGCACCATCGTCTTGGACGTCGACGGCGTGATCCTGCTGGGCAGCGGAGCGGTGCCGGGAGCCGGTGCGGCGTTGCAGGTCCTCCGCCGACGAGGGTTCCGCATGGTGGTGGCCACCAACAACGCCACCCGAACCCCTCGAGAGACGGCCGAGCACATCGCATCCGTCACCGGATTTCGGTTCGACCCCGATTGCGTCGTCACGTCGTCGATCGCCCTGGCCGGGATGCTCGGTCCCGCCGACCACCCGGTGCTGGCGGTGGCCGAACCGGGCATGGCGGCCACGCTGCGGGCAAACGGCGTGGCCGTCACCGGCGACCCGCAGGGTGCCGCCACCGTGGCGGTCGGACTCGATCGAGGCTTCACCTACGACACGCTCACCGATGCCTCCCGGGCGGTGCTGCGGGGCGCCCGTTTCATCGCCAGCAACACCGACGCCACCTTCCCGACCCCCGACGGCCTCGCCCCGGGCGCCGGGGCGATCGTCGCCGCCATCGAGACGATGACCGGGCGGATCGCCGAGGTGGCCGGCAAGCCGCATCCTCCGATGCAAGCGGCCGTCGCCGCCCGGCTCGGACCCGGGCCGGTGTGGATGGTCGGGGATCGTCCCGAGACCGATCTGGCGTTCGGCAAGGCGGCGGGATGGATCACGATCCTCGCCTTGACCGGAGTGGTCGGGGATCCCGCCGAGGTCCCGGAGGAGTGGACCCCCGACTTCGTGATCGGCGCCCTCTCCGGACTGCCGGCCCTGCTGGATCAGATCCGGTAACCGGCGGCGGCGTAGGGCGATCCGGCCAGCGTGCGGCGTAGCAGTGTCTCCCGGAGGGGAAGCGTCACCAGCACCCCGAGGGCGAAGCCGGCGACATGGGCCTCCCAGGCGATCCCGGACTGGGCCCCGATCAGGAAGAACTGGCTCGCCAGCCAGAGACCGAGAAACAGCACCGCCGGGATCGCCACGATCCTGATGATGACGAGGGTCATCACCTGATGGCGCGGGAAGAGGACCAGATAGGCGCCCATCACCCCGGCGATCGCCCCGCTGGCGCCGACCAGCGGAGCCGTGGTGTCGGGGTTGAGCGCCACGAAACCGGCCGTCGCCCCGAACCCGGCCACCAGGTAGAACAACAGGTAGCCGCCTCTGCCGAAGGCCTCCTCGACGTTGTTGCCGAAGATCCACAGGCTCCACATGTTGAAGAGCAGGTGGGCGATGCCGCCGTGCAGGAACATCGACACCACCACCGAGAGCCACACGTTCTTGTCGGGGAACACGACCTGCCCGAGTGGCGCCTCGATGCAAGGCCCACCGATCTCGGCAACGTCCAACGGCTCACCGGTGGTGATCTCGCAGGGAATGGCGGCGTGGGCATAGGCGAACTCGGCGGCCGCCTGATCTGAGTCCTGAGGCTGCCACCCGAAGAAGACGAGCACGTTCACGGCGATGAGCGCCCATGTGATCACCGGGCGCATCCGGGTCGGGTTGACGTCGCGGATCGGGAACAAGGTGTTGTCCTGTCGCGGGGCTCGGCGATAATACCCGGATGGACACTGCGCAACTGGACGATCTCCTCCAGGAATTGGCCGCCGCCGATCCCGCCGACGCTCCCGACCTGGCCGACGAGGCGGCCCGGTTGTTGAGCGACGAGCTCGAGACCGGATCGGAGGCCCCGGCCTGACCCGCCGCCGACTCGACACCGAACTGGTGCGCCGCGGCCTGCTGGCATCGCGCACCGCAGCCCGGCGCGCCATCGAGGAGTCCAGGGTGCGGGTCGCCGGAGTGGCCGAGCCGCGGGCCGCCAGCCTGGTGGCACCGTCGGCCGCCATCACCATCGCCCAGGCCGAGCGCAACTGGGCGGGACGGGGTGGCGAGAAGCTGGCAGCGGGCCTCACGGCCTTCGCCATCGACCCGGCCGGCCGGCGCTGCCTGGATATCGGTGCCTCGACCGGGGGGTTCACCGACGTCCTCCTCACAGGCGGGGCGGCCTCGGTGACGGCGCTCGATGTCGGCTACGGGCAATTGGTGTGGAGGCTGCGGCAGGACCCGCGGGTCGAGGTGGTGGATCGCACCAACTTCCGGCACGTCGATCTCGCCGCCCTGGGGGCGCCCTTCGACGTAGTGGTGGTGGACGTGTCCTTCATTTCGGTCGCCCTTCTGGCGGGTCAACTCGCCGCTGCCGGCGGGCCGGATGCCGACTACGTCGTGCTGGTCAAGCCCCAGTTCGAGGTCGGCAAGGGCCAGGTGGGCAAGGGGGGCATCGTCTCGGATCCCGCCCTGCACCGGGCCACCATCGAGCGGGTCGTCGCCGCCCTGGACGCCGTCGGCGTCGGGGCCCGCGGCGTGATCGAGTCCCCGATCCACGGTGCCAAGGGGAACACGGAGTTCCTCCTCCATCTCAAACCGGGGCCGGCCGTCGACCTCTCCGCCAGGCTCTCCGAGGTGATCGCCCCATGAAGATCGTTCTCGTGCTCCATCCCTTCCGGTCAGAAGCCGCCGACATCGCTGCCGGGTTCACCGCCGAGGCGCTCGCCAGGGGGCATTCCGTCGAGGTGGCGCCATCGGACGCGGCCCGGGTGCCCAACGCCGGGGTTCGCCCCGAGGGTGCCCCGATCACCGGGGACCTGGTGGTAGGGGTCGGCGGCGACGGCACCGTGCTCGAGGCGCTCCGCCAGGGCATCGGGGCCGATGCGCCGGTCCTCGGCATCAACGCCGGCCACATGGGGTTCCTCACCGAGATCGAGCCGACCAACGTCGGAGCGGCCCTCGACGCCATCGAGGGCGGCCGTTTCTTCCTCTCCGAGCGGATGACGCTCTCGGCGCTCTTGCCCGATGCCGAACCGGTGATCGGCATCAACGACGTCGTGATCGAGAAGGCCATCTCCCAGCACGTCATCCGGGTGGCGGCCTGGGTGGGCGGTGAGCGCCTGGTCGGGTACCGCGCCGACGGGATCGTCGTCGCCTCGCCGACCGGATCGACGGCCTACAACTTCTCGGCGGGAGGACCGCTCGTCGATCCCGAACTCGACGCCCTGGTCGTCACCCCGGTCGCCCCCCACACCCTCTTCGGCCGCCCTCTCGTGTTCGGTCCGGCGGTGAGACTGCGATTCGTGGTCGAAGGCGATCGTCCCGTCAGGGTGAACATCGACGGCCGCTCGCAGCGCGACATGGTGCCCGGCGAGGCGATCGAGATCGTCCGCGGCGAGCAGCGGGCCCGCTTCCTCCGATTGGCACCCCGCAACTTCGCCAAGTCGGTCCGCGAGAAGTTCCACCTCCACGATGCTTGACGAATTGTCGGTTGCCAATCTCGGGCTGATCGCCGAGGCCCGGATCGAGCCCGGGCCCGGTCTGATCGCCCTGACCGGGGAGACCGGCGCCGGCAAGACCCTCCTGCTGGGGGCGCTCCGGCTGCTGCGGGGCGACACCGCTCGCACCGACCGGATCGGCCCCACCGAGGCCGAGGCGCGGGTGGATGGGCGTTTCGTGATCGGTGACGACGAACTCACCGTCGCCCGCCGGGTGTCGGCTTCCCGTTCCCGGGCCTACCTCGACGGCGTCATGAGCCCGGTCGGGGCGCTGGCCGAACGTCTCGGCCCGGTCGTCGAGATCGTCGGGCAGCACGAGCACATCACGCTGGGGCAGGATCGGGCGGTGCGCCGGATCGTCGATGCCGGGCTCGATGCCGAGGGGTTGGCCGCCCTCGAGGCCTACCGGGCCGCCTGGGGTGCCCTTCAGGCCCTCGTCGCCGATCGCGATGCCATCGGGGGAGACCGGCGGACGCTGGAACGGGAACTCGACCTCGCCCGGCACCAAGCTAGGGAGATCACCGCGGCCGGCTTCCAACCTGGGGAGGATGCCGAGTTGGCCGCCCTCCTCCAGCGCCTCCGCCATGCCGAGGAGATCGCCGCCGCCCTTGCCAGGGCCCACCGGGCACTCGGCGAAGACGGCATCTCCGACCTGCTGGGCGATGCCATCGATGCCATCCGGGAGGTCGCCGTCCACGACGCCGAACTCGAGGGACTGGCCGGCCGTCTCGATGCCGCTGCCATCGAGATCGCCGAGGCCACCGCCGACACCAGGCGGGCGGCCGAGCAACTCGAGCACGACCCCACCTCGCTGGAAGACGCCGAGCAGCGCATGTCGGTACTCGGCGACCTGCGCCGCAAGTACGGCGACACCCTCGACGAGGTGCTCGCCTACGGCACCCGGGCGGCCGTCGAGGCCGCCCGGATCGAGGCCCTGCTGCTCCGCTCCGACACCCTGGCCGCCGAGATCGAAGCCGCCGGAGAGCAGGTCGCCAAGGCAGCCGAGGCTCTCTCGGGGGGACGGACGAGAGCCGCCGGACGACTCTCGGGTGCGGCGGCCGGGCACCTCGGGGAACTCGGATTCCGGGATCCGGTCGTGGACATCACCGTCGAGCCGGGCGATCCCGGGCCGTCGGGGGCAGACCGGGTCCGGCTGTTGTTCGCCTCGGATGCCGCCCTGGAGCCGGGCCCGGTGGGCAGGATCGCCTCGGGAGGGGAGTTGAGCCGCCTGGTGCTCGCCATCCACCTTGCCGCCGGGGTGGCCGATGTCCCGGTGGTGGCCTTCGACGAGATCGACGCCGGCATCGGGGGGGCGACCGCGCTCGCCATGGGCCGCAAGCTGGCCGCCCTCGCAGAGGGCAGGCAGATCTTCGTGGTGACCCACCTCCCGCAGGTGGCCGCCTTCGCCGACACCCACTACGTCGTCGAGCGAGACGGCCCGAGGGCAACGGTCCGGAAGGTCGAGGGGGAGGATCGGCTGGCCGAGCTCACCCGGATGCTCGGCGGCCTCCCCGAGAGCTTGCAGGGCCGGGGCCACGCAGCCGAGTTGATCGCACTGGCGAGCAGCACCCGCCGCGGCTGACCCGGGCCTCACGGGCCTCACTGCTACGATGCCGCCCGATGGCCAAATACGTCTTCGTCACCGGTGGCGTGGTGTCCAGCCTCGGGAAGGGGATCACGGCAGCATCGCTCGGCCGCCTCCTCCGCGCCCGCGGACTCCAGGTGGTGCTCCAGAAACTCGACCCCTACATCAACGTCGATCCCGGCACGATGAACCCCTTCCAGCACGGCGAGGTCTTCGTCACCGACGACGGCGGCGAGACGGACCTCGATCTCGGCCACTACGAGCGCTTCACGGGCGAGCACCTCGGCCGCGACTCGAACGTGACCACCGGATCCGTGTACCAGGCGGTCATCCAGAAGGAGCGGAGGGGCGATTACCTGGGGGACACCGTCCAGGTGATCCCCCACATCACCAACGAGATCAAGCGGCGGGTGCGGAGACTCGGTGACCGGACGGGAGCCGACGTCGTCATCGTCGAGATCGGCGGTACGGTCGGCGACATCGAGATCCTCCCGTTCCTCGAAGCCGCTCGGCAACTCCGCAACGACATCGGGCCCGGCAACTACGCCCACATCCACGTCACCCTGATGCCCTACATCGGCCCCAGCGAGGAACTCAAGACCAAGCCGACCCAGCACAGCGTCGCCGAGCTCCGCAGTCGCGGCATCGCTCCCGACGCCATCGTGGTCCGCTCGGATCGACGGATCGAGGAGGCCGAGCGCCGCAAGATCAGCCTGTTCTGCGACGTCCCGCTGGCGGCGGTGATCAACGCCGTCGATGCCACCAGCCTCTACGAGATCCCTCTCAACCTCCACGACGACGGGGCACTCGACCAGGTCATCTGCGACCGGCTGGGGTTGGAGACGCCGCCTCCCGATCTCACCGCCTGGCGCGACATGGTCGCCCGGATGGCCCAGGCCACCTCACCGGTGCGGATCGGCTTGGTCGGCAAGTACGTCGACCTCCCCGATGCCTACCTCTCTGTGGTGGAAGCCCTCCGCCACGGTGCGCTGGCCAACAACGTCGCACTCGACCTCCAGTGGGTGTCGGCCGACGACCTCGAGGGGATGCTGGCCGGTTCCTACCTCGAGGGCATCGACGGCATCGTGGTTCCCGGAGGCTTCGGAGTCAGGGGCATCGAGGGCAAGATCCAGGCCGTCCGGTACGCCCGGGAGAAGGGGATTCCCTTCCTCGGCCTCTGCCTGGGCCTGCAATGCGCCGTCATCGAGTTCGCCAGATCGAAACTGGGGTTGACCGGAGCCAACTCCGCCGAGTTCGACCCGACCTGTGCTCACCCGGTCATCGACTTGATGGAAGACCAGCAGCAGGTGGAGGACATGGGCGGCACCATGCGCCTCGGCCTCTATGCGGCCAAGCTCACCGAGGGCTCGCACAGCCGCAGGTTGTACGGCGAGGAACTGATCTACGAACGGCACCGCCACCGCTACGAGGTCAACAACCGCTACCGCGACGATCTCGCCGCAGCCGGGATGCTGATCGCCGGGGTCTCGCCCGACGACCGACTCGTCGAGATCATCGAGTTGCCGGATCATCCCTACTTCGTGGCATCCCAGTTCCACCCCGAGTTCAAGTCCCGCCCCGACGACCCGCACCCGCTGTTCGTCGGCCTGATGGCGGCCGCCAAGGCGCACCGGGACGCCGGCCCCGGGGTGGCCATCCGATCGCAGGAGACGATCCCGGAGCGCATCTGATGCCGGTCCCCGTCCTGAGAAGGCTGGGTCACCGGCGGATCGCTCGCACCCGGTTCCTCACTCTGGAGCGCCACTACCTCCTCGATGGCCGCGGCCGATGGACGGTTCGCGACGTCGTCCGCCACCCCGGTGCGGTGGTCGTGATCCCGTGGAACGGCACGGCGGTGGCCTTGATCGAGCAGTACCGCCACGCCGCCGGTCGCCGGCTCCGGGAACTGCCCGCCGGCAAGCTCGACATCGCCGGCGAGCCGCCCCGGGACACCGCCCGACGCGAGTGCATCGAGGAGGCCGGGCTCGATCCGGGGAGGTTGACGCTGGTCCACTCGTGCTTCACCTCACCCGGGTTCACCGACGAGTACTGCCACATCTACCTCGCGGAGGACCTGAGGCCGGTGGTAGCCGATCCCCAGGGAATCGAAGAGGAGCAGGCCGAGATCGTCTGGCTGACGGCGTCCGAGGCGGAGGCCGACCTGGCGGCCGGCGTGTTCGAGGATGCCACCACCATCGTGGGCCTCTACGCCCTGCTGGCGCATCTGCGATGAGCCTCTCCGACGGTCTCGACGAGTACCTGGCGGCGCTGCGGGCCGAGCGCGGCCTGGCACCGGCCACCATCGAGGCCTATCGCGGCGACCTCCGCCAGTACCTCGGCCACCTCGACGGCGCCGACCCGGACCCCGGCGCCGTCTCGGGTTTCGTCCGGCACCTCGACGGGCGCGGCCTGGCGGCGACGACGATCGCCCGCAAGATCGCCGCCGTCCGGGGGTTCCATCGGTTCCTGGTCGCCGAGGGCATGGCGGATGCAGATCCCACCCTGTTGCTCGATTCGCCACGGCGGGGGAGGAGCCTCCCCAAGGCGCTGACCATCGACGAGATGATTCGCCTGGTGGAGGCACCCGACACCTCCACCGCTCTGGGCCGCCGGGATCGGGCACTGCTCGAGTTCATGTATGCCACCGGTGCCAGGGTGGCCGAGACCGTCGGCCTCGATCAAATGGATCTCGACCTCGCCAACCGGACGGCGCTGGTGACCGGCAAGGGGGGCAAGCAGCGGTTGGTCCCCCTCGGGTCTCACGCCGTCGATGCGATCCATCGGTGGCTTCCGGATCGCCTCTCGCTGCGCACACCCGGTCGGGACCCCGGTGCGATCTTCCTCAACGCCAGAGGGGGGCGTCTCAGCCGCCAGGCGGTGTTCGACATCGTCCGCAAGCACGCCGAATGCAGCGGCATCGCCCGGGGGAAGGTATCGCCGCACGTGCTGCGGCACTCGATGGCAACGCACATGGTGGAGGGCGGCGCCGACCTGCGAACCGTCCAGGAGCTGCTCGGCCACGCTAGCATCACCACCACACAGATCTACACGAGCGTGTCTCCCCGACATCTGCTCGAGGTCTACGTCCTCTCGCATCCCCGAGGCTGATCGGACCCGATGATGAGCACGCACATCCACGACGAGGCCAAGCGGCGACTCGACGCCGAGCGCACCCACCTGGTCCAACAGCTCACCAAGCTGGGGGCCACTGCGGATGGGGAATTGCGCAATGACGTCGACTACGGCGACGGCTTCGCCGATGCGGCGGCGGCCACCGCCGAGCGCACCGAGACCATCGGCCTCGCCGACAGCATCCACCGGATGCTCATGGACGTCGATGCCGCCCTTGCCAGGCTCGAACAAGGCACCTACGGCGTATGTGCGAAGTGCGGCAAGGAAATCCCGGAGGCCCGGCTCGAATTCCGGCCCGAGTCGATCTTCTGCGTTTCCTGCAAGTCGGTCGCCTAGCCGGGGAGGTGGCGCGGTGATCCACTCCAACGAAGTGCTCAACGTCGTCCTCTTCCTTGCGGTGCTCCTCCCCTCGATCATCTGCCACGAAGTGGCCCATGGGTGGGTCGCCGAGCGCTTCGGCGATCCCACGGCCCGCGACGCCGGGCGCATCACGCTGAACCCGATCCGCCACATCGACCCGTTCGGGTCGGTCCTGGTGCCGGGTCTGATGGCCTTCGCGGGCGGGCCGATCTTCGGATGGGCCAAGCCGGTCCCGGTCAACCCGGCCCGGCTCAGGGAACCCACCCCCCACATGGCGATCGTGGCGCTGGCCGGCCCGGCCACCAACCTGCTGCTCGCCTTCGTCGTCGCAATGGCGGTGCGCTGGCCGATGGTCACCCATCCAGCCTGCACCGGATTCGGCCAACTCGTCGACCAGGCCGGGCGCTCGCTCGACACCCAGTGCCTCGGGGGAGGGGAGGGGGTGCTCACCGGCGGCCTGGCGACTCGCATCTTCCTGGCCGTCGTGGTGGTGAACATCGTCCTGGCCATCTTCAACCTGCTGCCGATCCCGCCCCTGGACGGGAGCCGGTTGCTGCCTCTGGTGCTTCCCGAGGGGGCCAGGATCGCCTACTACCGCTTCTCGCAGTACGGGATCATCATCCTGTTTGCCCTGCTCTTCATGTTCCGGGGGGCGCTCTCATTCGTCTGGGACTGGACCGGGTGGATCGTGGGGAAGATCATCTGATGCGACGGATCCCCCACCTTGCCCGCCGCACCTTCGAGTCGCTGCGCTCAAGGCCCCTCACCCCCACCGAACAGGAGCAGGTGTCCGGTTGGCTGCGGGCCGGCGAAGAGAGCCTGTTCTGGCGCCAGCAAGCACTCGACCAGCGCCACGCCCTGAACTGCGCCGTCCTGATCGCCGATCACTTGCCGGGGCGCACCGACCTGATCCGGGCAGCCCTCCTCCACGACATCGGAAAGCGTCACAGCCACCTCGGGATCGGGGGACGGGTGGCCGCCTCCTCGCTGGCACTCCTCCGGTTGCCGGTCCCGTCCCGGTGGCGCCGCTACCTCGACCACGGCTCACTCGGCGCCGCCGACCTCGCCGGGTTGGAGGCCGAACCGATCGTCGTCGCCTTCGCAGCAGGGCACCACGGTGGTGTGCCTTCGGGCGTCGACCCTTCGGATTGGAGCCTGCTGCGCGAGGCAGACGGCGAATGACGCCCCGTACCGGAGCCGGCATCCTTACGATGGCACCGGCATGACGTACGAGGTCACCACCCCCGTCTTCGCTGGCCCTTTGGAGTTGCTCCTCCAGTTGATCACCTCCCGCAGGGTCGAGATCACCGAGGTCAGCCTCCTCGACCTGGTCGAGGAGTACCTGTCCTACCTGGAGATGATGCGGGAATTCGACCTCGAGATCACCAGTGAGTTCCTGGTGATCGCCGCCACCCTCATCCAACTGAAGGCCCGCCGACTGCTGCCCGACGACACCGAGGTCGACCTCGACGAGGAGCAGATCCTCGCCGGCGAGCGCGACCGCTTGCTGTCCAGGCTGCTCGCCTGCCTCACCTTCAAGGATGTCGCCGCCGTCATTGCCCATCGGATGGACGCCCAGGCGGCGCTGGTGGGGAGGCGGGTCGGCCTCGACCCCGGGGTCGACCCGGCCCCGCCCGAGGTGATCGTGCCGCTCGATGTCGTCGGACTCGCCGAACTCGCCGGGCGGATCATCGGGCGGCGCCGCGAGCCCAACCTGGACCACCTCGACCTCGATCTGCCATCGGTGGCCCTCGCCATCGACGACCTTCGCAAGCGACTGGCCGCCGAGGTGGAGGCGGATTTCGACGCCCTCACCGAGCACTGCAAGCGGCCGGTGGAGGTGATCGCCTACTTCCTCGCCGTGCTGGAACTGGCTCGCTGGGGACTGGTCAGGGCCACCCAGGAGCACCTGGAAGCGGCCATCAGGGTCCGCCACCGGGACGACGCGGCCTCCGGCGACCTCCTGAGCGAGTGGGGTGGATGATGGAGCCGATCGCAGCCGTCGAGGCGATGCTGTTCGTGGCCGAGGAGCCGATTCCCCCCGGCGAGATCGCCGAGGTGCTCGAACTCCCGCTCCCGGAGACCGAGGACCTCCTCAAGGAACTGGCCGAGTGCCTCACCGAGCGGCACAGCGGCCTGGTGCTGCGCGAGATCGCCGGGGGGTGGCGGCTGTACACCCGGCCCGAGGCGCTCCCCTTCCTCGAGCGATACGCCGCCTCCGCCAGGGCGACCCGCCTCTCGAAGCAGGCGCTGGAGACGCTGGCGGTGGTCGCCTACCGGCAACCGGTCTCGCGCGCCCAGGTCAGTGAGATCCGGGGGGTCGACTCCGAGCACGCCCTCCGCACCCTGGAGCGGCGCGGCTTGATCGACGAGGCCGGCCGGGCACCGGGAGCCGGCCAGGCGCTGCTCTACGGGACCACTCCGTTGTTCCTCGAGAAGCTCGGGATCCGTGCCGTCGAGGACCTGCCCCCGCTGGCGGACCACATCCCGCCGGCCGAGGTGGTCGACACACTGGAGCGGCCCTTCCGACCGGAGGAACCATCGAGCGACTCCAGAAGCTGATCGCCCACTCCGGGATCGCCTCCCGGCGGGCCGCCGAGGATCTCATCCGCGACGGCCGGGTGACCGTGGACGGCACTCCGGCCCACCTGGGACAGAAGATCGAGATCGAGACCGCCGTCGTCGAAGTGGACGGCATCCGCCTCCCGGTCCGGCCCGACCTCATCTACCTGCTCCTCTACAAGCCGGTCGGTGTCGTCTCCACCGCCGACGACCCGCAGGGGCGCCAGACCGTCGTCGACCTGGTCGATGCCGGCGTGCGGGTGTACCCCGTCGGGCGGCTGGATGCGGACTCCGAGGGTCTGCTGCTGCTCACCAACGACGGCGACCTCACCAA
>JAHJML010000115.1 GCA_018821365.1 Actinomycetota bacterium
CGGTGGCGACCGTCGGATTCGGCGCCCTGGGGGATGCCTTTGGGCTCACTACGGCCATGGCGATCTCCGGATTCACGATGCTGGGAGCCATCCCCCTCGTCTGGCTCCTGCCCGAGCGGCACCGGGCTGCCCGGGCAAGGGCCGGCTCCTGAGGCCGGTCCCTGCGAGCCTACAGCCCGCCTCTCCTAGCCCTGCTTGGTCTGCTGGAAGATGTCGGCGATCTCATCGATGAGATCGAGGAGTTCCTGGCCGACGGCCGGATCCATCGACTTCTTGGCGTCGCCGGCCTTCTTCGTCGCACGCCAGAACAGGTCGTGCAGATTCGGGAACTGCTCCACGTGGGGCGGCTTGAAGTAGTCGGTCCACAGCACCCAAAGGTGGTGCTTGGCCAACTCGGCGCGCTGCTCCTTGAGGATGATGCAGCGCTGCCGGAAGACGTCGTCGTCGGACGCCTGGTACTTCTCGGCAATCGCCTTGACCGACTGGGCCTCGATGCGGGCCTGGGCCGGGTCGTAGACGCCGCACATCAGGTCACAGTGAGCGTGAGCCACCTTGGCCGGCTTCCAGATGTTCATCCATCCCTCCGATTCCGATCGATGCCAGACACCATACACTCGGGCCGAACGCTGTCGGGAGGGCAGATGGCCGGTTGGAAACGCCGCCTCGGAGCACTCGGTGTCGTCGCAGGAGCGATGCTCGCCGCCCGCCTCACCCGCTACGAGATCGCCGAGGACAGCATGCGGCCCGCCCTCTCCCCCGGCGACTGGGTGCTCGGCCTCCGCCACCCCCACCGCATCACAGCCGGGGACGTCGTGGTCCTCGATCTCCCCGGCCGGCCGGGATTCGAGATCGTCAAGCGGGTGGCGGCCGTCGCCGGGGACGCGCTCGAGACCCCGGACGGGCCCCGGACGGTCGGAGCCGACGAGGTGTGGGTGCTCGGGGACGACCCCGCCGCCGGCAGCGTCGACAGCCGCCACTTCGGGCCGGTCGGCCGCGCCAGTATCCGGGCCAAGCTGATCTGGCGCTATCAACCGCTCCCGGTCACACGGATCGAATCGCTCGTTCGCTGATCGCCCTGCCGTAGGCGGCCCGGTACTCGGCGGCGCGGGGAGCCCACGACCAGTCGCCGGCCATGGCGTTGTGCACCAGCGCCCTCCAGGCTTTACGGTCGGCGAACACCGTCAGCGCCTCCTCGAGGGAGGCGGTGAAGGATGCCGCGTCGTAGTCGTCGAAGCTGAACCCGGTGCCGGTCCGCGCCTCCCAATCCCATGGGACCACGGTGTCGTTGAGACCGCCGGTCCTCCGCACCACCGGGATGGTCCCGTAGGCCATGCTGTACATCTGGTTGAGCCCGCACGGTTCGAAGCGAGACGGCATCAGGAAGAAGTCGGAGCCGGCCTCGATCAGATGGCCGAGGCCGATGTCGAATGCCTTCCGGTAGCCCACCCACTCCGGGTGCTGCTCTGCCAACGCTGTGAACAGGTCCTCGAACTCCTCCGCCCCGGTGCCGACCACCGCCAACTGGGCGCGCCGGCTCTCGATGAGAGGGACCACCGACTCCTCGAAGAGCTCGAAGCCCTTCTGATCGGTCAACCGGGAGACCACCCCGAGCACCGGGACCGGTTCGGCAGCCAACCCGAGTTCCTCACGCAGCGCATCACGGTTCCGCCATTTGGTGTCGATCGACTCCCGGTCGTAGAGGTACGGAATCCACAGGTCGGCGGCGGGGTTCCACTCGTCGCCGATCCCGTTGAGGATCCCGACCAGGTCGGCCTCTCTCTCGATCAGCACCCCATCGAGGCCCATGCCCTGCTCGGGGGTGAGGATCTCCCGGGCGTAGGTGGGGCTGACCGTGGTCACCAGGTCGGCCGCCAGGATTCCGGTGGCCAGCGCATTGCCGGTGCCGGTCTCCGTCGGGACCACCAGCACCTGGCGGCCCTCGAGTCCCATCCTGGGCAGATCCTTCAAGGGGAAGTGTCCCTGGAAGGCGAGGTTGTGGATCGTCAGGATCGTCGGCACCGAGGCCCACGGCATCCCGGCCGCCACCGCGTGGAGCGGCAGCATGGCGGTATGGAAGTCATTGGCATGGAACACGTCGGGCACCCAGTCGAGGGCCGCACACGCCGCGACGCACCCGGCGGTGAACCAGGCATACCGGATGTGGTCGTCGCCGTCCATCGGGTAGACGGCGCCCCGCCCGAACATCTCGGGTGCATCGATCAGGTAGATGGTGGCCCGGCCGTCACCGACGGGGCCGAGCGTCGACAACCCGACGGTCCCCAGACCGGTGACCGGGATCCCATCCGCTACCCGGGTGATGTCGGGGGCGCCCTGGAGGACGTCGTAGTGGGGCAGGAAGGCGGCGACCTCGTCGCCCCCCCGTGCCAGGGCCGCCGGCAGCCACCGGGACACGTCGCCGAGGCCGCCGACGTGGGCATAGGGGGCCATCTCGGCGGCAAGGAAGGCGATCTTCATCAGATCACCGTCCCCGGCGGGATCAGTTGCAGGCGAGGCACCACGATGATGCCGTCGCGAATGTACCAACCGTCCCCGTCGGCGTAGGCGACCCCGTCCCGGTTGACCAGGCGGCAGCCGTCGCCGATCCGGGCGTCGCTGTCGATGATGGCGTCGCGTATCTCGCAGTTGTGGCCGATCCCCAGTGGGTTCTCATCGGTATCCCCGTAGGAGCGATTGCCCATCAGGACCGTGCGATCGATGACCGAACCCGACCGCACCTGCGACCGGATGCCGATGATCGATCGGCGGATCTCGGACCCGGTCAGGATCGCCCCGTCGGCGAGCAGCGACTCGAAGATGCGGCAGTCGGACACCTTGACGGGGGGAAGGAAACGGGGCCGGGTGTAGACGGGACGGTCGGGGTCGTACAGGTTCAGCGACGGCAACTGGTGGGTGAGTTTGAGGCTGGCGGCGTGGAAGGCGCCGATGGTCCCGATGTCCCGCCAGTAGCCGCGGTGTACGAAGCCGACCACATCGGACTCTGTCACCGCCCTGGGAATCAGGTTCTTCCCGAAATCGTCGCCCTGGTGGTTGAGCAGATCGACGAGCACCTGGGTCCGGAACACGTACATGCCCATGCTGGCCAGCAGCGAGCCCGGTTCGGCGTCCGCCCCGGTCGCCTCGACCGTCCCGGCATCCAGGGTCAGGTGATCGAGGGCATCGTCCTGCTGTGGCTTCTCCTCGAACTCCACCAGGCGCCGCCGCCGGTCGAGCCGCAGGATGCCGAGCGCCCTGGCCTCCTCACGATTCACCGGAGACACGGCGATGGAGAGATCGGCATTGGCCTCGCGGTGCGATCGGACGAACCGCTCCAGATCCATGAGGTACAACTGATCACCGGAGAGGATCACGATCTCGGTGGGGTCGGTCTCCACCAGCCGATCGATGTTCTGGCGAACCGCGTCGGCGGTGCCCTGATACCAACTGGTGTCCCCTCTCCGCTGCTCGGCCGCCAGGATGTTGACGAAGCCGCTGCTGAAGGCATCGAACCGGTAGGTGCGGGCGATGTGGCGGTGCAGGCTGGCGCTGTTGAACTGGGTCAGCACGAACACCCGGTCGATGCCGGCATTGATGCTGTTGCTGATCGGGATGTCGATGAGCCGGTACTTGCCGGCCACCGGCACCGCCGGCTTGGCCCTGTCCCTGGTCAGCGGCCACAACCTGGCGCCCTGCCCGCCGCCGAGGATCGCCGTCACCACGCTGCGCATCGCCACCTCCTCACGGTCACAATAGGCGGCAGCCTGTCGAGGTTCCGCAGCGTAGGATCGCTCCAAGGTCGGAGGAGCACCATGAACGCACCGCGACTACTGCTCAGGTCGTTGGGCAAGCGGATTCCGAGTCTCGACGGGGCCATCGGAGTTCCCGGTCTCGAGCACTCCGTGACGATTCGCAGGGACCGATGGGGGGTGCCCCACATCGACGCCGCCGACGACGCCGGTGCCTGGTTCGGGGTGGGGTTCTGCCACGGCCAGGACCGCCCCTTCCAGATGGAGACCCGGCTCCGAGCGGTACGGGGAACCATCGCCGCACTCATCGGCGAGGAGGGCATCCCCATCGATCGCCTCAGTCGCAGGCTGGGCCTGCGCCGCTTCGGTGAGCAGGCCGTGGCCGCCCTCGGCGACCACCATCGCCGGCTCGCCGAGGCGTATGCCGCCGGCGTCACCGCAGGTGCCACCGGCGGCACCAAGCGACGGGCCCACCCGTTCCTGCTGCTCCGCACCCGGCCGACCGCCTACGAGGCCGCCGACGCCATGGGGTTCCTGGCACTGATGTCCTTCAGCCTCGCCTCCAACTGGGATACCGAACTGGCCAGGCTCAAGATGATGACACTGGACGGCCCCACGGCCGTTGCCGACCTCGACCCCGCCTACCCGGCCTGGCAGCCGGCCACCACTCCCCCCGGACAGCCGATCGGCGAGGAGGCGGCCGCCGGCATCACCGACCTCGTCGGCCGGGATCTGATGGCCTTGGCCGGGGTGCTCGGCCGGGGCGGCGGATCGAACAACTGGGCGCTGGCCGCCCGGCGCACGTCGACCGGCCGGCCGCTGCTGGCCAACGACCCCCACCTCGCTCCGGTTCTCCCGGCCCACTGGTACCTGGTCCATGTCCGGACCCCGGAGTGGTCGGTGGTGGGAGCGTCGATGCCGGGGACCCCGGCGGTGGCGGCGGGCCACAACGGGACGGCCGCCTGGGGGGTCACGGCCGGGCTCATCGACAACACCGACCTGTTCATCGAGGAGATGGGACCCGACGGGCGAAGCGTTCGCCGGGGTGACGCCTTCGTGCCCTGCGAGGTGATCCCCGAGGTGATCACGGTCAAAGGAGGCGAGTCGATCGATCTGGACATCCTCGTCACCGATCGAGGGCCGATCGTCGGGCCCGCCTTCGAGGGCGAGGTGGGCGCCCTCTCGATGTCGGCCACCTGGCTCCAGCCCCGGCCGATGGGAGGCATGTTCGACCTGGTGAAGGTTCGCTCGTTCCCGGACCTGCGGCGGGCCTTCGCATCGTGGCCGAGCCTGCCCCTCAACATCGCCTACGCCGACACCTCGGGGACCATCGGGTGGCAGTTGATCGGCGACGCCCCCGACCGGCGCAGGGGCTCCGGGGCGGTCCCGACCGCCGCCTGGGACCCCGGAACCGCCTGGGGGCCCGACCCGGTTCCCTTCGATCGCATCCCCCATGCCGTCGACCCGCCGGGCGGGTACCTCGCCACCGCCAACAACCTGCCGTCCCCGGACGCCGGCTGGCTGGGGGTGGACTTCCTGGACGGATACCGGGTGTCCCGCATCATCGAGCGGCTGGCGGAGCGAACCGACTGGGACGTTCCCTCCACCCTCGCTCTCCAGATGGACCGCACCTCGCTGGTTTGGCGGGAGATCGCCTCCGTCGTCCTCGATGCGGTGGGCGACGATCCCGGGGCCGACGTGCTCAGGGAGTGGGACGGCGTCCTCTCGACCGACTCGGCGGCCGCCACCCTGTTCGAGTTGCTGCTCGGGGAGATGATCACCGCCCTGGTGGAGGTGAAGGCACCCCGCAGCGCGGCTTGGGCGCTCGGCAAGGGCTTCACCCCGCTGGTGCCGTTCAACAACTTCCTGGTGCGGAGGGTGTCCCACATCTCGCGCCTGTTGCGGGACCAGCCCGACGGGTGGTTCCCTGAAGGCTGGCGGGCCCGGGTGCGGGCGGCTCTGGCGGCGGCCGTGGCTCGCCTCACCACCGAGCACGGAG
>JAHJML010000306.1 GCA_018821365.1 Actinomycetota bacterium
GGCGAGGCGGAACCTTCGGCTTTGATCGTGGCGCCGTCGACAAGAATCTGCACGGGAACTTGACAAGTGATCGTCCTGTCTACAATGTAGTCGCCGGGCGGGATTAATATTGTAGCCCCGTAGGCACGGTCTCTAACAAGAGCAAGTTCGCCTAGCCGTTCTTCTTCATTGAGTTCTTCTTGTAGATATGGTGCAGGTAGAACCAGGCTTTCAAATGCTCTATTGAGGCTCTCAAACAGTGCCGCATTGACAACTGTATCCTCACGATGGAACTTGGGGTCGTAGCGGTCTACACCAGAGCTTCCATCGCGCAATGAGGCCTCGTCGTCTGTCCATGTCGCGCGCCACCGGCTGTGCGCGTAGTTCTTTCCATCGGGACCGGAGGTGACGACATAGGCGGACGTCGGCTCAGAGCCGGCGTCGAAGTCAGACGGGCGAGACATGGGGCGCGCGCCGCGTATTCCACGCACATCGCCATGATAGATCCAAGGCCCATTGAGACAAGG
Source organism: Actinomycetota bacterium (assembly GCA_018821365.1). GTDB lineage: Bacteria > Actinomycetota > Acidimicrobiia > Spongiisociales > UBA11373 > JAHJML01. Next base: position 507 of record JAHJML010000306.1, read on the forward strand.
CGTGTTTTGTTTTAGAAGCAAAACATGATCGCCTGGTTCAAGCTCGACACCGTCAACAATAAAAGGACGAGGTGGGAATATCTCAAGTCTATGATATTCCACATTGACATGGTTCTCAACCGCGCGTACACGCTCGGACCAGCTTGGTCTAGACATATTTGCACCCCCACAGAGAGAAGAAAATCAATGTAGCTGGAAAAGGAACTGTTATAGCGCGTCAGGGATCTGTCGTCCTTACGAGGCGGAATCCTTTTGCTCCAAATGTTGAGTTGGGCGTGTAACCGAACCGGAATGCTACCCTAACACCAGAGGCATTGAAATAATAGGCGCCACCACGAACAACTCGGCTAGAGCCCCAAATAGGACCATTGGGGTCGGTAACGGAACCACCGGGGTAGACACCATACCCATCGTGACACCACTCATTCACGTTGCCAAGCATGTCGAAGAGACCCCAGTCGTTCGGATTAAAAGTACCAACGGCGTGGGTTCGACCACCGCTGTTGTGGCAGTACCAAGCTATGGGATCCAGAACCTCTGCGCTCTCACAGTCCCAGTAAGGATCCTCACGAACAAACTCGAGGTCTCCATTATAAGTAGCCGTCGTCGTCCCTGCACGGGCTGCGTACTCCCACTCAGCCTCCGTCGGCAAACGGAACCCCGGGCATTCGTATGGCGACAAGTACGTACCGCTAGGCTCGCACCGCACTGAAGAAAGGTCCCCCACCCAACAATCGTAGCAAGACGCCAGCCCGGCGAGCTCGGAAAGCTCATTGCAGTACGTCGCCGCCTCGTGCCAGTTCACCGTCTCCACCGGGCAATCGGGACAGTCGGAGAACTCCGAGTGGTTGTACCCCCTCACCGCCTCGAACTGAGCCTGCGTCACCTCGGTGTTGAGGATCTCGAAGTCCCTCGTGAGCGTGACCTCGTGTTGCGTCTCGTCGACGTCGCGCCCAGACTCCTCAGCGGGCGAGCCCATGGTGAAGGTCCCGGCAATGATGGTCACGAAACAGGATATCTCATCGGAGCCGTCGCAGTCGGAATCGACGCCGTCACCGCACAGGTCGATGCCGCCGGGATGTACTGTCGGATCGCCGTCGTCGCAGTCGGTTCCCCCGCACTCCGGGACATGGAATCCGTCCCCGTCCGCGTCCTCGGGAATGAACCCGTCGCAGTCGTCGTCAAGGTTGTTGCACACATCCTCCTCCGCGCCCGGATGGATGGCCGGGTCGAGGGGCCCGCAGTCGTCCGAGTTCACATACCCGTCCCGGTCCTGGTCGAGGGCCCGGTCCAGGTCGGGCACCTCGGCCGACGAACCGATCTCCGCCAGCCGCGCACCGAGCCGCCGCTCGATATCCCGGGTGTCCAGCCACGGCAGCACCGCGGAGACCTCCTCGTCCGCCCCAGCATCGAGGCTCCCGTCAGCCAGGTCGATGGCGTAGCTGTTCAGCACCTCCTGGAGGTTCGCCTCCACCGACCCGTCCCGACGCATGGCCACCCGGATCAGCACGCTCCCCACGGCGAGCAGAAAGGCGTTGGCGTCGGTGTCGCCGCCCAGGAGGCTCATCTCGATCCCGGCCGCGCCGGGCGCGAAGCCCGGCGGGGTGATGTTCAGCTCCGAGACGAGCTCCCGCTCGGCCTGAGAC
>JAHJML010000116.1 GCA_018821365.1 Actinomycetota bacterium
ACCCTGGAAACCGAACTCCACCAGCACTTCGCTGACCGGGCGGTGAACCAGGTCAATAGCCGCAAGGAGTTCTTCTTCGCTTCCCCCGGGGAGGTTCGCCAGGTACTCGCCGACAAGGTCGGCAGTCTCCTCGACTTCACCGAGCACCCGGAAGCAACCGAGTATCTGCAATCAGTCCGATACTGGCCGGAACCCCGCCAGCATCCGGGTCAATATCCGTCGGCCGCGGGGGGATCGTGAGTCGGTAGTAGGTCCAACGGTTCGTGCATGTTGGTGTCGTTCGATCAAGGCGACTCTCCATGGCGGTGTTTCTGACCGGTATCAAGTAGAGAAGACCGATTTCGGGTTGATCTGGTCGACGGGCCGGCCGGTTCGGGGGGCGAAGGGGCACCGGACCCGGGCGATCCGGGGTTGATCGGGTCAGAAGGGCCTGACGGTTCGGGTGAGGGCGTGTTTGGCCGATTCCGCCCCTCGGACGCTGGTCGGGTATCCCCTCAAAGTGTGGAGACTTCCACTATGAGGAGATGTCATGTCAGAGATACGAAGGAAGTATGACCCGGAGTTCCGTGAGGGGGCGGTGCGGATTGTGCGTGAGACCGGTAAGCCGATCGCTGTGGTGGCCAGGGATCTGGGGATCAACCCGGGCACGTTGGGTAACTGGGTGGACCGGGACCGGGTGGAGCGGGGCGACAGGGAAGGCCTCACCGTCGGTGAGCGGGCCGAGTTGAACCAGTTGCGCAAGGACGTCGCCGAACTGCGGATGGAGCGTGATGTACTCAAGCGATCCGTGGTCCTGTGGGTCAAGGAGGCGACGCGATGACCGTGGCATCGTTTATCGCCGCCCAGAGGACCGATCATCGGGTGCCCCACGCCAAGTGCTGCCGGTGGCTGGGAGTGTCCCAGTCCTGGTTCTACAAGTGGCACAACCGGCGACCGACAGCCCGCCAGCAGCGACGGGTCGCCCTCGACGCGGCGGTGAAGGCGTCCTTTGACGACTCGGGTGGCACCCCGGGTACCTATGGGTCGCCTCGGGTGTTTGAGGATCTCATCGAGGCCGGTTGGGAGGTGTCGGTGAACACGGTGGCGGCCTCGATGGCCCGCCAGGGTCTCCAGGGGCGCAGCCCCAAACGTAAGCGACGGTCCTTGACCCGCCCCGGCAAGGCCGCCGCCCCCATCCCGGACCTGGTGAAACGGGACTTCAGTGCCGAGGCGACCGATCAGCGGTGGTGCGGGGACTTGACCGAGATCCCCACCGGCGAGGGCAAGCTGTACCTGGCCACGGTCCTGGACCTGGCGTCGCGGCGTCTAACAGGGTGCTGAAAATGGGGGGGGTGGCCGGCGGGGTGTTCGCGATCTGTGGCGGGTTGCGCCATGATCGGGGGATGCGTGGATCTGCTGAGTCTCAGATGGCGATGTTGGTGTCGTTGAGCCCTGAGGATTTGATCCCGGGGGATCACCCGATCCGCCGGATCCGAGCGGTGGTGGATGAGGTGCTGGACGATCTGGACGGCGAGTTCGATGCGATGTATGCGGCGACGGGCCGTCGGTCGGTCCCGCCGGAGGCGCTGTTGAAGGCAACGGTGCTGATGGCGATGTACTCGATCCGCTCGGAGCGGGCGTTCTGTGAGCGACTGAACTACGACCTGTTGTTCAAGTGGTTCTTGGGCATGCGGATCGACGAGGCGGCGTTCGATGCGACCACGTTCACGAAGAACCGCAAGCGCCTGTTGGATCACGAGATCGCCGATCGGTTCTTCGAAGCGGTGGTAGCCCAAGCGAAGCTTCGCCGCTACATCTCGTCGGATCACTTCTCTGTCGACGGGACGCTGTTGGAGGCGTGGGCGTCGCACAAGAGCTTCAAACCCAAAGACGGCTCTGGGGACGATCCGGGACCGAAGGGCCGCAATGTCGAGAAGGACTGGAAGGGCAAGCCCCGCTCGAACGAGACCCACGCCTCGACCACCGACCCTGACGCCCGGCTGTTCCGCAAGAGCAACAACACCGCCGCTCAACTCTGTTACTCCGGGCACGTTCTGATGGAGAACCGCAACGCGTTGATCATCGACGCCGAGCTCACCACCGCGACGGGGTACGCGGAGCGGGACACCGCCGTTGAGATGCTGGCCCGCCTGCCCGCCTCGAAGCGGCGACGCACCGTCGGCGCCGACAAGGGTTATGACACCGCCGGGTTCGTCGCCGATGCCCGCAGTCTCGGGTTCACCCCTCATGTCGCTCAGAACACCACCAACCGGCGTTCCGCGATCGACGCTAGAACGACCCGCCACGCCGGGCATCGGGTCTCCCAGATGAAACGACCCAGGATCGAAGAACCGTTCGGGTGGATCAAAACCATCGGTGGTGGACGCAAACTCCGCTACATCGGCCGAGACCGCAATCGGGCCTGGTTCAAGATCACCACCGCGGTGTACAACCTGATCCGGATCGCCGCCTTGGACGCCGCCACCGCCTGATCCCAGCCCGGGCGCACCCCCTCAGGGTCGACGAAGCGGCCCCGAATACCAGCACCAAGGACCCGACGTCGGGACACCGACCCCCTCAACGGTGGGTACCACACGGACTCACACCCACCCGCAGCCGCCACGCCCGCCCCAGCCCGATTTTCCGCACCCTGCTAGACGCTCGGACGCGCTACTCCCGCCGGAAGGCGGTGCCGATGGCCGAAGGCGGGTCGCTGGCCAGGATCCGTCTCAGGCTCGGATGACGGTCGCCGAGGCGGCGGAACCAGTCCATGTAGACCAGCAGCAGCATGAA
>JAHJML010000117.1 GCA_018821365.1 Actinomycetota bacterium
CAGGCGGAGTCTTCACGGCGGGGCCCGACCGGTTGGAGATGGCGGGCAGGCTCGGCCTCCCGCAGGTGGTGACGGTGGGGGCCGCCGACATGATCGCCTTCTCGCCGCCCGACACCCTCCCCCCGGGGTGGGCCGGGCGCAACCTCTACATCCACAACCCGTTCGTCACTCTGGTCCGCAGCAATGCCGAGGAGTGTGATCGGCTCGGGCGGGTGATGGCGGAGAAGTTGAGCGCGGCAACCGGGCCGTTGACCGTCTTCATCCCGCTGCGGGGGACCTCCTCCTACGGCGTGGAGGGCGGCGTCTTCCACGATCCGGAGGCCGATCGGGCGCTGTTCGACAGCCTGCGCCGCCACCTCGACCCCTCGGTGGAACTGGTCGAGATGGACACCGACATCAACGACCCGGTGTTTGCGGAGGCGATGGCGGGCCGCCTCGACGAGCACTACCGGGGCTGGCTGGGGGAGCCGCTGGGGACCTGAAGCCCCGGCCCGGGGGCTCCTGGGCGGGCTTCTGTCATCGATTTCCAAGCCACCGCTTTTCGTCTCCCGGGGCCGGCAAAGGACCCGACGCAGGCGATCGGGCAGGCCGGCCGCCGGCACCTCGTCGGCTTGACGCACCCCTACCCCCCCGATATCATCGATAAACGATGACCGTTGGTTCTGTGCTGAACAACGCCGATTCGGGAGGAACCGCCCTCCCGTTGGGTCACCGTCCTCCTCACATCTCCCCGTCGGCCCGCCGCTCATGGTGAGTCGAGTCCGCACCTCGGTGGCCACCGTGACCGAACTCTTCGCGAGGCGGCCGTGGACGCAGTGGATCGCCATCCTGGCCGCCGGGACCCTGGCACTCAGCCTCATCGGGGGTGGCAGCTTCCTCGGCAAATCCGTGGTCATCGGCCTCACCCAGCACGCCCCGCTGGTGCTGGCAGCCATGGGCTTCGCACTGCTCTACCGCCTCACCGGCCTGATCAACGTCGCCTACTCGGAGACGCTGACGTGGGGCGCCTACATCGGCTGGTGGTTCAACACCTCCCTGGGGTGGAACTTCTACGCATCCCTGCTGCCGGCGGGCCTGCTGGCCGGGGCGCTCAGCGTGGCGACCTACCTCGCCATCTTCCGCCCGGCGAAGCAGCGCAACATGGGCGCTCTCGAGATGATCATCATGTCGTTCGGGCTGTCGATCCTGCTGCGCTACAGCTTCCAGTTCGTGTTCGGGTACCCGGTGCGGTTCTACGACGTCACCACCTCGACGACCGCCCGGGTGCTGGGGGTCGGCGTGTCGTCGTTCCGGCTGCTGGCCCTCGCCAGCGTCCTGATTCTCGCCGTGGCCCTGTACCTGTTCATCCAGAAGTCCACCTACGGCCTGCAGATCCGGGCGCTGGCCAGTGACGAGGACCTGGCGCAGGTGAGCGGGATCCGGCCCCTGTTCGTCACCTCGCTCATCTGGTTCATCGCCGGGGTGGCAGGCGGCCTGGCCGGTGCGTTCTACGGTGTGGGGTCCAATGTCGCCTACCTGCTGGGGTGGCGGCAGTTCCTCTTCATCTTCCTGGTGGTGATGGTGGGCGGTCGCAAGAGCATCGGCGGGGTCATCATCGCCGGGATCGCCACCGGCATCGCCTGGGCTGCGATGAACCTCAGGCTCAGCCAGACCCTCTACGCCCAACTGGTGTTGATCGTCGCCTTCATCGTGATCCTCAAGGTGCGGGGACGCCGCACCGCCGAGACGGGGAAGGTGTAGCGGCATGAACCTGAACTGGCTCGATGCGTTCCTGATCACCGGGCTCTTCTCGGTGTTCATGGTCATCGGCCTGGCGCTGCTCCTCCACCTGCAGATGGGGTTGGCGCGGATCGCCAACTTCGGGGTGGTCGGGTTCTGGGGCCTCGGGATGTATGTGTACGGCGTCCTCTACGTCCAGGTGGACTGGCCCTTCGATGACCCGTGGCGGTTCCTCCTCAGTGCCCTGGCCGGAGTCGTAGCCGCCGGGATCTCGGGCCTGCTGGTCGGGTGGCTGATCGCCGACCTCGATGAAGACGGCGTCCTGCTGGGCACCTTCGGGTTCGCCACCATCGTCTGGATCCTGGCCACCACCGAGACGGCACTCACCAAGGGAGCGCTCGGCCTGGGCGGGCTGCAGTTCCCCTACCGCCTCGGCAACGCCAAGCAGAACGAGGCGCTGTGGCTGCTCATCCTCATCGTCGTCGTGGCGTTGATCATGCTGTACGTGTGGAGGGTCCACCGGTCCCCGTACGGCCGCCTGCTCGTCGCCGTCGGCGGCAACGAACCGCTCGCCCAGAGCCTCGGCAAGCCGGCCTTTCGCACCAAGTTGGGCGTCTTCACCGTGGGTGCCGCAGGAATGGGCCTGCTCGGGGTGATGTACGGGGTTCTGGAGCGGTTCCTCGAGACCTCCAACCTCGGCGTCGACCTCACCCTGGCTGCGGTCGTCGGCCTGGTGGTGGGTGGCACCGCCCGCCTGTGGGGGCCGGTCGTCGGTGTCGCCCTCACGGTTGGGCTGTTCGACATCGTGATCCAGTCGTACATTCCGTTGCCGAAATCGTGGTACGGCCAGGCGATCCCGGTGCTGCGGGAGATGGTGTTCGGAGCCGTCCTCATCGGCATCCTGCTGTTCCGGCCCCTGGGCATCCTCGGCGACATGCGGAGAGACAAGTTGATGCGGAGCATGCACGGTGAGTGACCTCCAGAACTCCGCGCCGGCGGCCCGCCCCGAGATCAGGGTGGAGGGAGCCGTCAAGAGCTTCTCCGGCCGCGTCGTCGTCGACGTCGACGAACTGGTGCTGGGCGATCAGCCGATCGAAGGCTTGATTGGGCCCAACGGAGCCGGCAAGACGACGCTGATGCGCATGATCATGCACTCGACACCGCTCGACCGGGGGAGGATCTCGATGCACCCCGACGGTCCCGGCGGCGAGGAGATCGTGCTGTCCGATCTGCCGACCTTCGCCATGGCAGGCCGCGGGCTCGTCAAGAGCAACCAGGTGATCATGGACTTCGACAGGCTGACCATCTGGGACTCGCTGCTGTTCGCCGTCGCCGGAGCACGCTGTGAGCGGCCGTACCGGGTCTTCGCCGAGCACGATCTGTTCGATGCCCACGAAGACGAGATCCGTGGCTACCTGGCCTACTTCGGGTTCACAGACCCGATGGGTTTTGCCCAGTCGGCGGGTGAGAAGAAACTCCTCGACATCGTGCGGTGCCTGCTGCTCAAGCCCCGGTTCCTCATGCTCGACGAGCCGACGGCCGGGCTTCCCGACGAGTTGACCGAGAAGGTCATGGACAAGATCCGTGAACTGGCAGCCGCCGGCACCGCGGTGGTGATCGTCGAGCACGACCTCAACGTCATCTGGAGCCTCTGCGACCAGGTCCACTTCATGGCAGAGGGCAGCGTCATCCTGCGGGGCACCTCCGAGGAGATTCGGGCCCACAAGACCGTCGTCGAGAAGTACCTTGGGGAGGGCCATGTCTGATCCGTCCGGTGCACCGATCCTCGAAGCGACGGGCCTCCGCAGTGGCTACCATGGGATCACCGTCATCAAGGGCATCGACCTCGAGGTTCGCAACGAGGTCTTCGCCGTGCTGGGCGCCAACGGCGCCGGGAAGACCACCCTGCTGGCGACGCTCGCCAGGCTCATCCCGTCGATGAGCGGCGTGTTGCGATTTCTAGGGGAGGACGTGACCCATACCCCGGCCTTCGAGACCGCCGCCCGGGGGATCGGCTACGTGCCCCAGGAAAAGGGGGTCTTCACCGACCTGACGGTCGCCGAGAACCTCACGATCGGTGGGATGATCGGCGACCGCGCCGTGGACGAGCGGATGAGCGAAGTATTCGAGCTCTTTCCCGATCTGGCGGTGCTGCGGAACCAAGTGGCGGGCACCCTCAGCGGCGGCGAGTCGCGCATGGTCGCGTGTGGGAGAGCGTTGATGCAGGATCCGACGCTGCTGCTGCTGGACGAGCCTACGGCGGGGCTCTCGCCGCTCTACGTCGACATGTTCTTCGAGAAGATCACCGAGATCCACCGGACCCGCGGGGTCGGCATCATCCTGGCCGAGCAGAACGCCACCAAAGCGCTCCAGGTGGCCGATCGGGTCATGGTGCTGAGCCTCGGCGAAGCCTTCCTCGTGGAGGAAGCCGGGAATCTGACCACCGAGCAGCTCAAGGAGGGGTACCGGATCTGAGGACCGGCAGACCCCGTTCGCAAGAGACAGACAATGGGAGGACGTGCATGAGAACAACCAAGTCAAGGGCCGTCGGCTTCATGGCCGCCCTGCTCGCCTTCGCGATGATCGCGGCGGCGTGCGGCGACGACGATGCCACGGAGACGACCGCTGCGACGGAGACGACCGCTGCCACGGAGACGACCGCTGCCACGGAGACGACCGCTGCGACGGAGACGACCGCAGCGGCCGGGCCGGTCGTCGTCTGTGAGTTGGCCTACTACACGGGCGAGTTCGCACCGTACGGTGAGTCCCTCACGGCCGACATCGCCTTCCCGATCACCGAGGTGATCAACACGGATCCGCCCCTTGGACGGACCTGGAATTTGATCTCGGAGGACATCGGGACGGTCGGGGAAGGTCAGGCCGCTCGTACCTGCCTCGAGCAGCACGGCGCCGAGATCCTGGTGAGCCAGGCCCACGGTTACCGGACCTACCGCGACTGGATCCTGGAGTGGATCACCGAGAACGACGGGCCGCTGGGCCCGAGTGTCCACGGCGGCACCATTCCCGGAAACCTGGGCGGGACGGCCCAAGAGCCGATATTCCGGGCGCAGGGCCTCGATGAGGCACTCGGATTCACCGGTGTTCTGAAGGCGGAGGACTTCGGTGCCACCACCGTGGTCGTGTTCGCCACGCAGGTGGAGGGCTTCCAGCTCGCCGCCGGCTCTGCGGAGCAGGCGGCCGCGGCACTCGGCATCGAGGTGCTGGCCCGTATCGACGTTCCCGCCGAGCAGCCGTCCTATCGGACGGAAGCCGAGCGGATCGTCGATCTCAACCCGGACGCGGTGGTCATCCAGGCCGGTTCGGTCGAGTCGGCGACGCTGATCAACGAGTTCAACGAGGCCGGTGGGTCGACCCACTGGATCGGTGAGTCGGGTTGGATTCAGCCCGAGTTCGTGGGCGGCCTCGCCGCCGGCGTGATCGCCAACCAGAAGAGCGTCGGTCTGGCCGGCATCGGCTACAACGACACCACCCCGGCGTGGGACTTCTACGAGCAGGTCTACCTTGCTTCGGATATCCCGCCCGAGGGCCAGGAGGATCCGGCAGGCATCTACCACTACACGACCTACGACCTGATGATCCAGACGGCGCTGGCCGTCGAGTTCGGCGGGTCGTACAAGGCGAGTGACTGGGCGCCGGCGATGTTCGAGGTCGGCGATGCTCCGGGCACCGTGTGCTACACGTACGCGGACTGCCTGGCGGAGATTCGGGCCGGCAACGACATCGACTACGAAGGCATCACCGGTTCCGGCCAGTACATCCTTGGTGTCAACGACCAGTTCCAGAGCTACACCGGTTTCAACGCCGACGGCACGCTGATGGCGCCCGAAGCGTTCGATCCTGACCGGGTGTTGGAGCTCACCAACCTGGCCGCCGTCAAGGCGGAGTGCGACGACAACAACGTCTGCACCTGGTAGGGACGGGCCGAACGGTAGAAACGCCAAGACAATCGAGTGAGCAGGCGGCGGCGGGGACCTCCCCGCCGCCGCCTCACATATCGGGTGGCCGGGCGGCTTCCGGGGCCCGGCACGAAACAGGAGAGCCATGGCCCACCAGTTCCATCACATCCACGTCAAGTCGGCGGACCCGCGGGCCAGCGCCGGGTGGTGGGCCGACATGTTCGGGGCCGCCATCCTGCCCGAGTCCGAGTTCGGCGCCATGCTCTTCGCACCGGTCGAGTTGGACGGCATCAGGATCAACATCACCAGCCCCGACCCGTCCGAAGGCACCCGGGAGGTGCCGGCGATCCCGCACTACGGCCTCGAGCACCTGGGATTGCTGACCAAAGACCTGGATGGCGACCTGGCCCGCTTTGCCCAACAGGGCCTTCCGATCTACGAGCGACGTCCGGGGGCGGGTGGCTACGAGATCGCCTTCGTGGGAGCCCCCGACGGAGTCTGCCTGGAACTGCTGCAGTTGCCCGGGGACGAATGATGGGCACGAGGAGCGAATCGTGAAGCGCCTCCGGGAGTTCTCCTACCACGAGCCGGAGAGCCTGGAGGCGGCCATCGGGATCCTCGCCGCCGGGGGTGACGGCGCCCGCCTGCTGGCCGGAGGAACCGATCTGGTGGTGGACATGAAGACGGGCAGGATGCGTCCCTCCATCGTGGTCAACCTCAAGCGAATTCCCGGCCTGTCCGGCATCGAAGCCGTCGAGGGAGGGATCCGGATCGGGGCGCTCACCCCGGTGGCGACGCTGCAGGCGTCACCGCTGGTCGGGCAGATGGCGGCGGCGCTCGCCGATGCCGCTGCGGTGCTCGCCACGCCTCCGGTGCGGGGCCTGGCCACCATCGGCGGCAACATCGGGCGGGCGTCGCCCGCATCCGATCTGGGACCGCCGCTGATCGTCCATGAGGCGATCGCCACCATCGAGGGTCCCGACGGGAGCCGTGAGGAGACCGTGGAGAGCCTGTACGTCGGCCCGGGCGCCACCACCCTGGCCGTCCACGACATCATCACCTCGATCTTCGTCCCGACCCCCGCCGCGGGCTTCGGCTCGGCCCACCTCAAGATCGGCGCCAGGGCCGGCGGCACCGACATTGCCATGGTGGGCGTCTCCGCCGGGGTGACGCTCGGCGCCGACGGGAGGATCGCCGCCGCCCGTATCGTCCTGGCTTCCGTCGCCCCCACCCCGTTGCGGGCGATCGCCGCCGAGCAGGCCCTGGCAGGCAGGGAGCCGTCCGAGGAGGCAGTGGCGGCTGCAGCCGCGGCGGCGGCCGCCGCATGCCGGCCGATCAGCGACCTGCGGGCCTCCGCCTCGCACCGGGTGGCCCTGGCCGGGGTCCTCACCGCCAGGGTGCTGCGAAGTGCGATCGCCAGGGCGAGGGAGGCGTCTCGATGAGGCTGACCGCGACGGTCAACGGAAGGGCTCGTACCTTCGAGGTCGAAGCCCGCTCCACCTTGCTGGAGGTGATCCGGGAGTCGCTGCTGCTGACCGGGGCCAAGGAGGCCTGTGGGGTCGGCGAGTGCGGGAACTGCATGGTGCTGCTCGACGGCGAGCCCACCCCATCCTGTCTGGTGCTGGCGCCCGACGCCGAGGGGCGGGAGATCGTCACGGTGGAGGGCCTCGCCCCCGAGGGAGCCCTCGACGAGGTGCAGGCGGCCTTCCTGGAGGCGGGCGCCTTCCAGTGCGGGTTCTGCACTCCGGGCATGGTGATCACCGCCGGGGCCTTGCTGCGAGATCAACCGAACGCCGCCGCCGGCGAGATCAAGCAGGCGCTGGCGGGAGTGCTGTGCCGGTGCGGGTCGTACACCAAGGTCATGAAGGCGATGGAGAAGCTCGCCGGGAGGGGAGCCTGATGACCACCACCGTGGGCCGGTCGGTGACCCGCATCGACGGCCGCGACAAGGTGACCGGGGCCGCCGTCTTCGGCGTCGACCTGGCGGTGGCGGGGATGCTGCATGGGGCGGTGGTGCGCAGCCCGCACCCGCACGCCCGCATCGTCTCCATCGACCCCGCAGCCGCCGCCGCCGCTCCGGGGGTGGAAGTCATCGTTACCGGAGCGGACTTCCCGTACCTCTTCGGTTCGGCGACCAGGGACCAACCGTTCCTGGCGATCGACCGGGTTCGCTACGTGGGCGAACCGGTGGTCGCCATCGCCGCCCGGACCGAGGCCGAGGCCCAGGAGGCGGCGGACCTCGTCGTCGTGGAGTACGAGGAACTCCCCGCCGTGTGCGACATGCGGGATGCGCTGGCCGAAGACGCTCCGCTGGTCCATCCCGACATGCACACCTATGTGAAGGGGGCACATGTCATCGTCCCCCACACCAACATCAACACGCTGTGGACCTTCGAGCGGGGGGATGTGGAGGCCGGGTTCGCCGGGGCCGACCTGATCGTGGAGGACGAGTTCACCGCCCACGCCCTCAGCCATGCCGCCCTCGAGCCTCACGTCTCCATCGCCGCCTACGACCCGGTCAACCGGGCCTACACCCTGTGGCTGCCCACCGATCGGCCCTTCCAGGTGAGGGGCGAGTTGACCGCCGCGCTCGGCATCCCCAGCGACAAGGTGCGTCTCATCGTCACGAGCGTCGGCGGCTCGTTCGGCGGCAAGAACACCCTCATCTCGGAGGCGATCTCGGTGGCGCTGGCCCGCTTCGCCGGTGGCCGGCCGGTGCGGGTGGAGTTCACCCGCCAAGAGGATCTGACCGCCACCTCCACCCGGGTGCCGGCCATCATGAAGCTGAGGACCGGGGTCACCCGGGACGGTTCGATCACCGCCAGGTCGGCAGAGGCCCTGTGGGACAGCGGCGCCTACACCTCCAACACCGTCGGGGTGGCCATCCGTGGCTCCAGCACGATCTTCGGCCCCTACCGGACCCCCCACCTCAGCCTGGTGGTCCGCCAGGTGTACACCAACCGCGCCACCACCGGCTCGTACCGCGGATACGGGACCACCCAGGTCACCTGGGCGTGTGAGTCGCAGATGGACATGATTGCCGCGGCGTTGGGCCTCGATCCGCTGGCATTCCGGCTGCGCAACGGGTACGAGGAGGGCGACCCCTACATCAACGAGCAGATCATGCACGGGGTCGGTTTGCGGGAGTCGCTGGAGCGGACCGCCGCCGAGATCGGTTGGGGCGAGGTCGATCGGGCCCCGGCGCCCCACCTGCGGCGGGGCAAGGGGATCGCCACCATGCTCAAACCGACGGCGACCCCGACCAGTTCCAATGCCGTCATCAAGGTCGAGGAGGACGGGAGGGTCACCGTGCTGGTGGCGGCCCCCGAGATCGGGGCGGGCCAGTCGACCGTCCTGGCCCAGATCGCCGCCGATGCGATCGGGGTTCCCATCGAGGCGGTGGTCGTCCCCGGGACCGACACCGCCTACACCCCCTACAACGGGCCGGTGGCGTCGAGCAGGACCACCTTCCACGTTGGCAACGCCATCGTGATGGCCGGCGCCGAGATCAGGGAGAAGATCCTGGCGGCGGCTGCCGACATCCTCGATCGTGACGCCGGGCGTCTCGACCTCGTCGACGGCCGGATCGTCGAGGACGGGGTGCCGATCAAGCCGCTGAGCGAGCTGTTCGGGGGCCTGGCCTACGGCGACGGCTACTCCATCACCGCCGAGGCCAGGTACTCGTCGAAGGGGTCGCCCCTCCTGAAGGCGGCGGCGCCCTACGAGTGGATGAGCAGCATCTTCTGGATGTTCGCCACCCACGCCGCCGAGATCGAGGTCGACATCGAGACCGGTGCGGTGCGGGTGGTCAAGGTGGCCGCCGCCGGAGACGTGGGAAGGGCGATCAACCCGATGGCCTGTGAGCAGCAGATCGAGGGCGGAGTCGTAATGGGCATCTCCAACGCCCTCTTCGAGGAGTTCAAGGGGAGCGGGGGCAGGATCGACAACGGCAGTTTCGCCGACTACAAACTGGCGGCACTCCCCGACATCCCCGAGATCGTGGCGATCATCGTGGAGTCCCAGCACGCCGAGGCGCCGTTCGGCGCCAAGGGGATCGGGGAACCGGCGGCCGCCGCTACCCCCCCTGCCATCGCCAATGCCCTCTTCGACGCCGTGGGCATCCGCATCCTCGATCTGCCGATCACGCCCGAGAAGGTGCTCCGGGCCATTGCCGAGAAGGCATCGGCCGAGGGGGCGGGCTGACGGGGACCTACCTGGGGACCGCCTTGCGGAGCAGCGCCGCCCTCCAGTTGTCCTCGTCGGCCAATCCGGCGAGGCCCTCGACCACGAATTCGATCTGGGTGGTGCAGGCGGTCTTCCAGGCGCCATCCGCCATGAAGGCGTCGTGGTCGGTCATCATGTCGTATCCGGTGAGGGAGCGGCAGTCCACGGCCCCGAAGCGCTCGTCGAAGTCCGCCATCACCTCCTGGATCAGGTAACGGGCGGCGCTCTTCGCCTCGCGATGATCGGGGATGCGGGCCGCCGCCAATCGTCCGACGGCCAGCGCGGCGGCGGTCAGCGCCCCGCAGGTGCTGCCGCTGTAGGCAATCCCTCCGTTGAGGACCAGGGCGGGGGAGGAGTCGTCGGCATTGGGGAGGCCGAACTGCTCCTGGAGGGCCACCAGGGCGGTCTCGGCGCACCCGTGGTACCCCTCGTCTTCGAGGAAGAGGGCTCGTATCCGCTGCTTCGGGCTGGCGTTGCTCATGCTTCCTCCGGGTCGTCCTGCACGATAAACGATAAACGATTATCATGGCGGATGTCGCAAGACACCGATCCGTATCGACGTGCCGGGTTGCGGGGACGGGTCGGCCGGACTCTTGGGAGGAGGACGGTCGTCCCGAGCGCATGTTTCTCGCTCCTCGGGATTCGTCGGTCGATGCGACGATAGCGGGCCGGCCGATGTCCTCGGCCGCTTCCCGGATGGCTGGGGATGCCGGCCGGCCCGCTACTCCCAACCCCGGTCTCAGCGGGTTTGGGTGGTCCCGTCCCACCACTCGCCTGTGGAGAGGTAGTCGTCGATGGCGGCCGCCGCCCGCCGGCCCGCCCCCATCGCCAGGATGACCGTCGCCCCTCCCGTCACGATGTCGCCGCCCGCGAAGACGCCGCGCTTGGCGGTCCTGCCGGTCTCGGGGTCCACCACCACGGTTCCCCACCGGGTGTGGGTGAGATCAGGGGAGGTCTTCATCAGCAGCGGGTTCGGCTGATTGCCGATGGCCACCACCACGACGTCGACGGGCACCTCGTACTCGCTGCCCTCGATGGGCACCGGGCGCCTCCGGCCGCTGTCGTCGGGTTCGCCGAGTGCCATCTTCTGGAGGCGCATCGAGGTGAGAGATCCCTGCTCGTCTCCCGTGAAGGCCAGTGGGGCGGTCAGCGTCACGATGTCGACGCCTTCGTCCCTGGCGTGGTGGACCTCCTCGATCCGGGCGGGCATCTCCTCCTCGGAACGCCGGTAGACGATGCCGGCCCAGGCGGCGCCGAGGCGCAGGGCGGTCCGCACCGAGTCCATGGCGGTGTTGCCGCCGCCGAACACCGCCACCCGCTTCTGGTAGAGGTCGAAGACCGGAGTGTCGGCACCCGGCGCGTAGGCCTTCATGAGGTTGACCCTGGTGAGGAACTCGTTGGCCGAGTAGACCCCCACCAGGTTCTCACCCGGGATGCCCATGAAGCGGGGGAGGCCCGCCCCCACTCCGACGAACACGGCATCGAACCCTTCGGTGTCGAGGAGGTCGTCGAGGGTGTCGATGAGTCCGATGACGGCGTTGGTCTCGAAGGTGACTCCCAGGTCCCGCAATCCGTCGATCTCGGCGGCCACGATCGCCTTGGGGAGGCGGAACTCGGGGATTCCGTATACGAGGACGCCGCCCGGGGAGTGGAGCGCCTCGAAGACCGTCACCTGGTGGCCGGCTCTGGCCAGATCGGTGGCGCAGGCGAGTCCGGCGGGCCCACTGCCCACCACCGCCACCCGTTTTCCGGTCGGGGCGGCGATCTGCGGGGGAGCCGTCTCGCCGCGGTTTCGCTCCCAGTCGGCGACGAAGCGCTCGAGGTACCCGATGGCAATGGGCTTCTGCTTGTTGGCCAGCACGCAGGAGCCTTCGCATTGCTCTTCCTGGGGACAGACCCTCCCGCAGATGGCGGGCAGCGAGTTGTCGCTCTTGATGATGGCGGCGGCGCCGCTGAAGTCGCCCTCGGCCACCCTGGCGATGAAGGCGTCGATCGAGATGTTGACCGGACACCCCGCTACGCAGGGGGGATTGGCGCAGAACAGGCAGCGCTGTGCCTCGGCCACCGCCAGCGCCTCGGACAGTCCCAGATTGACCTCGTCGAAGTTCCAGCGGCGCTCGGATGGCTGCTGCTCCGGCATGGCCACCCTGACCATGCGCATCTTCTCGCGCTTGGTGGTGGTCACTGCCGCTCTCCTGCATCGGTCAGTTCCCGCATTCGCCAGTTCTCCCACCATCGGTACGCCCGGTTGCGTCGCTCCAGCAGAGCGAAGTCCACCAGGTGCGCATCGAACTCGGGTCCGTCGACGCAGGCGAACCTGGTGGTGCCGCCCACCTCGACCCGGCACCCCCCGCACATCCCGGTGCCGTCCACCATGATCGGATTGAGGCTGACGACGGTCTCGATGCCGTGGGGTCGGGTCACCTCGGCGACCGCCCGCATCATCGGCACCGGCCCCACCGCCAGCACGAAGTCGAGGTGGCGGCCCTGATCGATGAGTTCCTGCAGTTTGCCGGTGACGAACCCCGGGTAGCCGTACGACCCGTCGTCGGTGCACGGGTAGACCTCGTCGGCGGCGGTGGCCAGTTCGTCCTCCAGGATGACGTACTCCCGGGAGCGGCCGCCGACGATGGCGATCACCTCGTTGCAGGCCGCCTTGAGCGCCCGGGTGACCGGGAAGGCGATGGCGGTCCCGACGCCGCCGCCGATGGTGACCGCCGTCCCCACCAGACGGATGTCCGATGGCATCCCCAGTGGTCCCGCCACATCGCTGAGGTGGCCGCCGGCCCCGAGTCCCGCCATCACCGTGGTGGTCTTGCCGATGGCCTGCACGATGATGCGAATCGTCCCGGCATCGGGGTCGGTGTCGGCGATGGTGATGGGGATCCGCTCGCCGTCGCCGGTGGCCCGGAGGATGACGAATTGGCCCGGCCTGGCGCGGCGGGCGATCTTGGGGGCGGCCAGCACATACGAGGTGATGCCGGGCGCCAGCAGTTCGGTGGCAACGATTTCCGTCATGTCTCCACCATGGTGCCTGGTGATCCGGGCCTGCCCCTAGGGGACGATGGCACTTCACCCGGGCCGGGGGTCCCCAGTGTGCAGCCCGGGAGGGCAATATCTTCCTTCCCCTAAGAGCGCGCGCAATTAGCCCCGATCATTCATGTCGGGTGGTCTGATGGGCTGTTCGGGGTGCGCGAAAACGCCCTCCTGGTAGGGGATACTGGGGTTGTCGAAGCCGTCAGTTCCCGGAAACAGGAGGGCATCTCCGAGATGAACGCTACCAGCA
>JAHJML010000118.1 GCA_018821365.1 Actinomycetota bacterium
CCCGCCCCTCAACCATGTGCGAAAGGAGTCCACACATTCCGGCGGACCGGCTCCAAGCGGGGGCGGACTCCTTGTCAAGCCGAAGTGCTCCCTCTCGTAATCGAACCAATGGGGCTCATCGCGATGGAGTGTGGGGCGTTGTGAGTTCCGGAGCTTGATTCGGTAATCCCACGACGCGGGCAAGGGCCCCGTCATTCTGTGGATTGAACATCTGCAGAAGGAGAGACCCTTGTCCGTTATTGAAGGTAGTCGCGGCGCCACTGCTTTGGTGGGTCTGCCAGGGCTGGTGGTCGGCGCTCAACAGGAGATCGATGGGGAGTTGTGGCTGTTCGCCGAGTCCACCGCCGAGTTGATGGGATGCTCGGGTTGTGGCACCCGGGCGGTGGGTCACGGCAGGAACACGATTCAGGTGCGGGATCTGGCGGTGTCGGGCCGCCCGACGGTGTTGTGTGTGGCGAAGCGGCGGTGGCGGTGTCTGGAACCGGACTGTGAGGTCAACACGTGGACCGAGAAGGTTCCGGGGATCGCCCCTCGGGCGGTGCTGACCGAACGGGCCCGCCGTCGGATCGCTGAGATGGTCAACCAAGATGGCGACTCGATCGCCGCCGCTGCAGCCGAGTTCGGGGTGGGATGGCACACCGCCAACCAGGCAGTCGCCGAGTTCACCGATCCCCACGTCGACGATCCCGGCCGGCTCGTGGGGGTGGAGGCGATTGGGGTGGACGAGAAACGGTTCCTCAACGCCACCCCCACCTCCCGCACCGTCTACACGACCCAGATCGTCGACCTGGACCGCCACCAGGTCCTCGACGTGCTGAAAGGAAGAAGCCGAGACGTGGTGGGCGACTGGCTTTCGGAGCGGGGAACCGGCTGGTGTGCGAACATCCGCCTGGGCACCTTGGATCCCTCCGCCGGGTACCGCCGAGCCCTCGAAGACCACCTCCCCGGAGCCACCCTGGTGGTCGATCACTGGCACGTGGTGCGGCTAGCGAACCGGGCCATCGACCAGGTCCGCCGCCGGGTCCAGAACCAGACGCTGGGGCATCGGGGACACAAAGACGACCCGCTGTATCGGATACGGCGGGCCCTCCTCACCGGCTACGAACGGCTCACCGACACCCGCTTCGAGTGGATGTGCTCCCTGCTGGCGGTCGGTGACCCCGACGGGGAAGTCGCAGCCTGCTTTGTCGCCAAAGAGCTCCTCCGAGAAGTGTTCTCCGCCACCGACGAGGCCCACGCCCGCCGGCGGATGATCGCCTTCTACGTCTTCTGCGCCGACACCGACATCGGAGAACTCACCCGACTCGCCCACACGATCAGCCGCTGGTCCGAGCTCATCTTCACCTACCACCGCAGCGGACGGGCCTCCAACGCCAGGACCGAGAACGCCCACATGCTCATCGAAAAGACCCGAAGACAAGCCCACGGATTCCGCAACCTCGACAACTACCGGCGCCGCATCATCGGACGCCACGGAATCAAATGGCACACTCACCCCGTCCGCCGAATACGAGGCCGCCAACCACGCTTCATCGCGTAGAGCCAGGAAAGCACCTAATGGCCGTCAGTGGCACGAAGCCAATGGCCAACCGTGATACAACACCGACGATCGTGCCCTGTGCTAGCGGAGGGCACGATCGTCACTCCTCGCCTTGTGGTCCGTATGCAGCTACATGATCAGTCAGGTCCTGCTATTCCTTGGCCCCAAGCGGAGCGATCTCGTACTCGCCGGGTTGTCTATATGGCCGCCAAGGGACGAACGTCCGATCGGCGATTCCGGCGCGCTCAATCGCCTCGCGTGCGCGCCTTGTTGCCTCCTCGACGATCTGTTTCTGCTGGTCCTTGTCGAAGTCGACGAACTGCTTGTCACGAAGAACGACCTTGCCGTTGACCAGGACGGTATCTGCATCGGTTCCATTGGCCGTGAAGACAAGGGCCGCCAGAGGACGATTGACCACTGGAACAGGGATGGTATCCAGATCGAAGACGGCGATGTCAGCCTTCTTCCCCACCTCAATCGATCCAACAAGATGGTCAATACCCATGGCCTTGGCGCAGTTGATCGTAGCCATCTCGATCATGCGTTCTGCGCTCATCAACAGATGATCGAAGTAGCGGATCTGCTGTAGAAGTGCAGCGAACTTCATCTGCTGCACCATGTCGAGTGAGCAGTTCACATACACGCCATCAGTGCCGAGACCAACATTGACGCCCGCGGCAAACATCTGCTTGACGGGCGCGATGCCGTCGGTGCTGTACGCGTTGCTCACTGGGTTGTGGACGATACTGGCTCCCCATCTGGCGACATGGTCGATCTCTCTGTCCGTGAGGTGGAGGCTGTGGATGAGTGTCCACACATCACTCATCGCACCGAGACGCACCAGGTAATCGACGTCCCCGCCGCCCGTCATCTGATGGAACTCAAGGATCGACAGCCAAGGCGTTCCAGCGGAGCAGTGGTTGCTGATCTTGAGCCCGCGTCGTTGAGCCAACTCGACGCCATCCAGGATGATCTGATCGGAGGTGGCATTGTGGAGCATCCAATTGGCGCCCGATTCAACGACCAGGCCCATGTGGATGGTTCCACCTTTGCCATCCCATCGATCGATGAACTCCTCAGTGATCGCGAGTTCCTCCTCGCGGGATCGGATGTGTGGGACTGCCGGGTATTTCGTCGAAAAGGGTGGGTCGGGGGTTTCTCGTAGCGGTGTGGCGACAACTTGCCTCACACCCACTTCAAGGACCGGCTGGATCGTCGCCTCCAACGACTCGTGTGTGTTGTTGTTGACCATGTGGTTCAGGCTGCATGTCGTACCCGTGCGTATCTGCGAGAGGCCTTCCAGGTAGTTGGCGATCCGCAGATCATCATTCGACAGCTGGCCGAGGATGGGTAGGGCAACGATGTCAAGCCAGGGCTCGAGAAGCAACCGCTCTCCAGTGTGCTTGAACATGCTTCCCCAGTGGTGGTTGTGCCCGTTCATAAGACCAGGGATGACCAGCATCCCGTGCAGATCGATCTCATCGTCAGCTGTCTGCTCACCGAACTCGGACATGGGACCCAC
>JAHJML010000119.1 GCA_018821365.1 Actinomycetota bacterium
CGGCGATCCTCCAGCGCCCTGATCCTGGCGAGGAGGGGTTCGAACACCTCGACCCGCCAACGGATCGCCGCGATCGCCTTGTCGGAGCCCTTGACATCCCGACCCATTTCGAAGTAGTGGAGATCGGAGAGGATCTGGCGTGCCTGGTTCTCGGAGGCATCCACTCCGGTGAGGTGGCGGAGCCGATGCGAGTGATAGTTGCGGCCGGTGACCGCCAGATGGAGGCGAAGGCGGGTCCCGCCCTCGGTGGGCTCCAGATCGAGGTCGCCGACCTCGAACCCGAGTGCGTTGACGCGCTCGATCCGCTGGCGGATCAGGTAGCGCTCTCCGGGCCCCAGCAGCGCCTGGCCGGTCACCTCGGCCCACAGGGCGTGGTACCGCTCGGCGATGTCCTCTCCCAGCGCCAGGTCGGCTTCGTCGATGTCCACCCCTGATGCGGCAGCGATATCGGCCATCCCCCCGGCGACGTTGACGACCATGATCTCGATGTCCTCGAGCCGTTGGCCGTCGGAGAGCCGGTCGCGGATCTCGGCGGTCTCCCCGTCGACCATCGTCACGTCGATGGCGTCGGCGTCGTAGCGGTACAGCACGTTGGAGAGCGAGCAATCGCCCCAGTAGCACCCGATCAGATGGAGTTCGACGAGGAGCCCGGCAAAGGCATCGAGCATCTGGTTGCGGCGCTGCCCGAACCCGGTCCCCGACAGCAGTTCCCGGTAGGAGAAGGCGTGGTTGAGGTACACGGTGATGACCGCCGCCGAGGTCTCCTCACCCGGGTCTAGCCAGGGCCGCTCCACCAGACCGACGGGGATCACCGAGGGGGCTTCCAGATCCTCGAGGGCCCGCATGACGGTGTACTCCTGGCGGGCGGCCGGCAACGGGAGTTCCTTGATCGCGTAGATGCCCTCGTCGTATCCGAAGAATTGCACCTCGTGGCGCGAGATCCCCTTGGGGAGTTCCATCCGCCGCGGGTGGCCCCACTCGAGCATCGGTGACTCCCAGGGGAGGTCGAGGAAGTCGGGGTGCCCCGAGCGGATCGTCAGGCGGGGGGTGTGCATGGAGCCATTCTGGCCGGATCGCGCCGGGGGTGGGGAGCCGCCCTGCTCCGGCTCGTATCATCTGCTCGACCGGCCGAGGAGGCCCACATGACGGCAGCGGGGCGCACCCAACAGGAACCCACCTCTACGTTCCAGATCGACCGGTCGCTGCAGACCCTGGCAGGGCGGGCGGCGGCCTGGTCCCAATTGCCCCTGGCGGCGAGGATCGAGCACCTCAGGACGATCCTCAGGCGCACCGCCGAGGTAGGCCCCGACCTGGTGCGGGCGGCCGGCGCCGCCAAGGGCGGCGGGTTCGAGGGCGAGGATTGGGTCGGAGGCGTCGCCATCCAGGGCCGGACGGTGCGGGCCTTGCTCGCCACGCTGGAGGGGATCGGGAGCGGCGGCCGGGTTCCGATCGATGCGGCCGACGTGTCGGTGCGTCCCGACGGCCGGGTGGTCGTCGAGGTGACGCCGATGGACCGGTGGGACCGGCTGTTGTTCCCGGGGTGGCGGGGGGAGATCTGGATGGAGGAGGGGGTGAGTCTCGACGACCTCGACGCCAACCTGGGCTCGTTCTACACCAAGGGCGGCGTCTCCCGACCCGGGGTGGCTGCGGTGCTCGGTGCCGGCAACGTGGCCAGCATCACCCCCCTCGATGCGCTCCACATGCTCTTCGTGGAGGGCAAGGCCACGATCGTCAAGTTCAACCCCGTCAACGACTACATCGGGCCGTACTTCGAACGGGTCTTCGGAGACCTGATCGAGGAGGGCTTCGTCCGCTCCTGCTACGGGGGCGCCGAGGTGGGGGAGTACCTCGCCTTTCACCCGATGGTCGACCAGGTGCACGTCACCGGATCGGCCGCCACTCACGATGCCATCGTGTTCGGTCCCGGCTCGGAGGGGGCGGCCGCCAAGGCCCGCCATGAGCCGCGGCTCACCAAGACGATCACCAGCGAACTCGGCAACGTCAGCCCGGTGATCGTCGTGCCGGGGGAGTGGAAGGAACGCGACCTGCGGTTCCAGGCCGAGCACCTCGCCACCCAGATGAAGCAGAACGAGGGCTTCAACTGCAACGCCGCCAAGGTGATCGTGCTGCACGAAGGCTGGGGCCAGAAGGAAGCCTTCCTCGCCGCCCTGCGGCGCGAATTGGGGGCGCTGGCGGGGCGGCCCGCCTACTACCCCGGCGCCTTCGAGCGGTGGGAGTCGTTCGTGGCTTCCCACCCCGACGTCGAGTTCCTGGGGCCGATCGGCGACGGGATCATCCCTGCCACGCTGCTCGTCGGCCTCGACCCATCGGCCCATCACCTGGCCTTCTCTCAGGAGTCGTTCTGCGCGGTCTCGGCCACCACCGAACTCGGCGGCGATGATGCCGCCGAGTTCCTCGGGAGGGCGGTGGCATTCTGCAACGAACGCCTCGACGGCACGTTGAATGCCACGATCATCATCGACCCGGTGACGGCCGCCGAGGCCGGCGAGGCGGTCGATGCTGCGGTCGACGGGCTGCGCTATGGGGCGATCGGGGTCAACATCTGGGGCGGGGCCCTATATGCGCTGGGGACGACGGTGTGGGGCGGATACCCGGGCGCCGCCCTGGCCGACATCGGGAGCGGGATCGGGTTCGTCCACAACGGGCGTCTCGTCGACCACCCGCAGAAGTCGGTGGTCTGGGCCCCGTTCCGGCAGTTCCCCAAGCCGCCGTGGTTCGTGACCCATCGCAACACCAACACGGCGATGCGGCGGTTTGCCGAATTCGAAACCGATCCGGGGCCGCTCACCCTGGCCCGGGTCGCCCTGGCCTCCCTGCGCGGGTAGCGGCCGGCCGGCATCACCTCCGCCCGCTCA
This sequence comes from Actinomycetota bacterium, assembly GCA_018821365.1. Classification (GTDB taxonomy): domain Bacteria; phylum Actinomycetota; class Acidimicrobiia; order Spongiisociales; family UBA11373; genus JAHJML01. Next base: position 2,877 of record JAHJML010000119.1, read on the forward strand.
GCGGCGGGTGAGGCCCTTGTACGACTCGACGAAGCCCGACTCCAGCAGGGCGGCGCCGAGCGGGGTCTGGTGGGCCGGTGCCCCGTCGATGGTGGTGATCACCTGCCGCCCCGATCCGCCGGCCGGGTCGGCCAGGGCTGCCGCCACCGGGGCGGTGTCGGCCTCGGTGAAGGTGAGCACCCTCCTGCCTCCCCGTTCGACGAAAGCCGCCAGCCTGCCGGCGACCAGCACCACCCGGGCACCCGCCGATCGGGAGGGCCGGCCGGTCCCGTGCTCGGGCCACGGCAGGGCGGCGCCGTACGGGTTGGCGGGGTCGGCGGCGGCCAGC
>JAHJML010000120.1 GCA_018821365.1 Actinomycetota bacterium
AGCATCGGCGGGGGGATCGGCCAGTCCCGCACCTGGATGTACCTGCTCCGCAAGGCCCATCTCGGCGAGGTCAGCGTCACCATCTGGCCCGAGGAACTCAAGGAGATCTGCCGGGCCGCCAACATCTTCGTGCTCGAGTAGCCGACGGGCGGGGCGGGCGATCGTCGGCCGGAGGGGGCCGCTCCTCCCGGGTGCGGTGTGGGCTAAGGTCCCGGCGCGATGCGCCCGTACCTGACCCACGAGCACCCGATTCGTTTCGCCCATCGGGGCGGCCGTGGCTTGTGGCCGCAGAACACCATGGCGGCCTTCCAGGGGTCGGTCGATCTCGGCTACCGGTACATCGAGACCGACGTCCACCTGTCGGCCGACGGCCGGGTGGTGATGTTCCACGACGACCACCTCGACGCCCTCACCGACGGCACCGGCAAGGTGTGGGACCACGACTGGAGCCATCTCGCCACCCTCGACGCCGCCTACCACTTCGACCCGGCCGCCGGATGCCCGCTGCGGGGGACCGGCATCGGCATCCCCCTTTTCGAGGAGGCGGTGACCACCTTCCCGAACCTGCTGTGGAACATCGACCTCAAGCAACCTGCCATCGAGCAAGCCGTCGCCGACGAGGTCGCCCGCCTCGGCCTCGAGGACCGGGTGCTGATCGGGTCGTTCCACGATCACCGGATCGGGGTGTTTCGGAAGATCACCGGCGGCCGGGTGGCCACCTCGGCGGGACCACGGGAGACCGCGGTCGCGCTGGCTGCGGCCCTGGCAGGGAGGGCCCTGGGCGGCCGGGCGGATGCCTATCAGGTGCCCGAGCGGGCGGGCCCGCTGAAGGCGGCAGGGCGTCGGTTCGTCGACGCCGCCCACCGGGCCGGCAAGCAGGTGCACGTCTGGACCGTCAACGAGCAGGCCGCCATGCACCGCCTGCTCGACCGGGGGGTCGACGGGATCGTCACCGATCGGCCCGACCTGTTGGCCGAAGTGGTTCGGGAGAGGGAGGGACGATGACCGAGCGCCGCCTGGGCCGGATCGTGCGGCTGCAGATCCAGCGATCCATCATCAAGCACAAGGGGATCTGCTACGACCCGGCCGGATTGGCGACGGTGGAGGAGGCGGAGATCGGTCCGCAGGGCATCACCGGCCTTCTCGACGGCGGCCGGGTCATGGACGTCCATCACGCCGCCCACCCGTCGGGACGGGGCGGCGGCCACCGCATGCTCTCGATCGGGTTCACCGGCCACTATGCGCTGATGGACGGTCGATTCGGGGACGTGCCGGTCGGGATCGCCGGCGAGAACCTCGTCACCGACTGCCCCGGGCGGCTCACCGAGGCGGATCTCGAGGGAACGGTGGTGATCCTCGCCCAAGCAGGCGAGATCGAGTTGGGCGGCGCCCGGGTGGCCGCCCCGTGCCGGGAGTTCACCTCGTTCCTACTGGGGCGGACGGATCTCGCCGATCGCGAGGAGATCGCCGGCGAGTTGGCGTTTCTCGGCGAGGGCCTGCGCGGGTTCATCCTCGACGGGAGCGCCCTCGTCGGGCCGATGCCGGTCCGTCTCGGCGACGAGGTCGTGCTGCGGCGGTGAGCGGCCATCTCAGCCCGGCGGCGTAGGCTTGGGCCAGTCGACCAGGAGCAGAGGTGCGCACAGTCTCTCGTTCATTCGTCGTTGGGATGGCTCTGGCGCTGGTGGTGGCCGCCTGTGGCGACGACGGCTCCGTCCTCGGAGCAGGGGGGAGCACGACGATCACCGAGGCCCCGCCGGCGACCACCGAGGCCCCGCCGGCGACTACCGAGGCCCCGCCGGCGACTACCGGGGCCCCTCAGGCAACGACTGGGGCCCCTCCGGCGACCACTGAGGCTCCGCCGGCGACTACCGAGGCTCCGCCGGAGACGATCGAGCGGCCGGTCCCGACGCCCCCGGTCCTCACCCTGTTCGATGCGAGCGAGACCAGCGACTCTCCTCCGCTCATGATGACCGTGGAGATCCCCGTCGTGTCGGGGGTGCCCCCGGAAGCCGCTGGTGCGATGAACGACCTGATCAGCGCCGAGATGCTGGGCACCGCCGACGCCTTCAAGGCCGAGGTGTTGGCGTCGGAGCTTCCCATAGACGAGACCGTGCCGTACGAGTTGATGCTCTCCTACATCGCCGAATCGGTGTCCGCCGAGATCCTCAGCCTCAGGTTCAGCATCTACATGTACTACTCGGGAGGCGCTCACGGCCAGACCTTCCTCACCACGATGAACTTCGACCCGCAGACCGGCCGGTTGCTGTCGCTGAACGACATCCTGGTGCCGGGCACCATCGGGGTGGTGGCGAACCTGGTGGAACAGCACATTGTCGACGAAGTGTTCGGGGGAGACGAGGGTGAGGCTTTCGAGTGGATCCCGGTGCTGGACGAGGCCGCCCTCGATGGGTGGGCGGTGGTGGCCGACGGCCTCCTCTTCTCCTTCGATCAGTACGAGGTCGGCTATGGGGCACTGGGGGCGCCGACCATCGGCATCCCCTGGAGCGAGTTGGCCGCCGTCATCGATCCGGGCGGCTACGCCGCCGTCTATGCCTTCGGGCCCGGGTAATCGACCGCTCGCAAACCGTCGGCGAAGGCGGCGGTGGCCTCCTCGTTGAGACCGACGAGGAGGATCAGGTACAGGGCGTGAGGATGCTGCTCGGCCCACTCGACCGACGCCGCGGCGATGACCCGGGCCGCCTCCTGCAGCGGGTACCCGAAGATCCCCCCCGAGATGGCGGGCAGTGCCACCGAGCGGTGGCCGTCGACGGTCGCCGCCGCCAGCGCCGCTCCCACCGCGCCGCGCAGCAGGCCCTCGTTGTCGCGGTCCTCCCGAAACACCGGCCCGGCGACGTGGACGATCGCCCGGCAGGGGAGGCTCCCCGGCCCGGTGACGGCGGCAATACCGGGGTGGAGCGGCCCGTGCTCGCGCACCCAGGCGTCGGACTCCTCCTGGATGACGGCGCCCCCGGCCCGGACGATGGCTGCGGCGAGTCCCCCGCTGTGGGCGAGGCGTTCGTTGGCTGCGTTGACGATGACATCGATCTCGAGGGTGGTGAGGTCGGCCTGCTCGGCCCTGATGGTGGTGGCTCCCACGACGATCTCCATGGGGACAAGGTAGCGGGGTCTATCGTTGCGCCGGTCGATTGAGAGGTATCCATGGCAGAGACCGGCACGGCCGGGACCAGCAGGGTTCGGCTCGGCGCCAACTACCGGCGTCTCTGGGTGGCGAGCGTGGTCTCCAACCTCGGGGACGGGGTCGGGATGATCGCCTATCCGTGGCTGGCGTCGGCGGTGACCCGCGACCCCATCCTGATCGGTCTGATCGCCGCCGTACAGCGCCTTCCTTGGCTGATCTTCACGTTGCCCGCCGGGGTGCTGACCGACCGCCTCGACCGTCGCAAGATCATGGTGGGCAGCGACGTCGTCAGGGCGCTGTTGGTGGCGGTGATCGCGGTGGCGGTCCTGGTGGGGGAGTCGAGCCTGCCTTCGCCGGGTGATCTGGCCGGGGGCCTGCAGGTGCCCACCAACTGGCCGGTGTACCTGGTGCTGGTCGCCAGTGCCTTCCTGCTGGGGTTCGCCGAAGTGCTGCGCGACAACGCCGCCCAGACCTTCCTGCCCTCGATCGTTCCCGCCGAGCACCTGGAGGCGGCCAACGGGCGGCTGTGGGGAGCCGAGATGGCGGCCAACTCGTTCATCGGCCCAACCCTCGGCAGCGTGGTGATCACCGTCGGGTTCTCGATCCCGTTCTTCTTCGACGCCGGGTCGTTCGCGGTGGCCGCCGGTTTGGTGTTCCTGATCACCGGGCAGTTCCGCCCCCGGTCGAAGGCATCGGATGGCGGGACGGCGGCCGCCGTCGACTTGCGGGGAGAGATGAAGGAGGGCTTCTTGTGGCTGTGGCACCACGATCTGCTGCGGCCGTTGGCCATCATCCTCGGACTGCTCAACGGCCTCGGGATGATGGCCTGGTCGACCTTCATCCTCTTCGCCCAGGAGGATCTCGACCTGCAAACCGGGTTGTTCACGGGAGTACTCGGCGACCTGGCCGACGCCTTCGGCTTCGGGTCGGTGGGGGCGTTCGTGTTCGCCGTGCTGATGATGGCCGGCGCCATCGGGGGGATCCTCGGGTCGCTGCTGGCGCCCCGGATCAGCAAGGCGCTGGGGAGTGGGCCTTCGCTGTGGCTGACCATGGTCGCCGGCGCCGTCACCATGGCGGGGGTCGGCTTGGCCACCCGGTGGTGGATCGCCTTCCTGATGAATCTGGTCGGGGTCATGACGGCGATGCTGTGGAACGTGATCACCGTCTCGCTGCGGCAGACGATCATCCCCGACCACCTGCTGGGCCGGGTCAACAGCGTCTACCGCTTCTTCGGGTGGGGGATGATGCCGATCGGTTCGTTCGTCGGCGGGGTGGTGGTGTGGGTGGCGGGCAACTACACCGACCGCGGCACCGCACTGCGGTGGCCCTTCTTCGTGGTGGCGGCTGCCTATGTGCTTCTGCTGGCCTATGCGGCACCCCGGCTGACCAGCGCCAGGCTCGATGCCGCCCGGCGAGAGGGCCTGGCCAGGAGGGCCGCCGAGGCCGCCGGGTCCGACCCCGAGGATGGGCGCCGGGCGCTCTCGGAGTCGGGTGTTGCCGGGGTGCCTCCCGACGACCTGGACGGGTAACGCTCCTCTACACCCCGAGTCCGGCCGGGCAGGACACCCCGGTCCCGCCGATGCCGCAGTAGCCCATCGGGTTCTTGGCCAGGTACTGCTGGTGGTAGTCCTCGGCGTAGTAGAAATCCCCGGCGCCGGCGATCTCGGTGGTGATCGCCCCGTATCCGGCTGCGGTGAGGCCGGCCTGGTAGGCGTCCCGGGATCGCCCGGCCGCCGCCAGTTGCCCCGGGGAGGGGGCGTAGATCGCAGAGCGGTACTGGGTGCCGAGGTCGTTGCCCTGCCGCATACCCT
>JAHJML010000121.1 GCA_018821365.1 Actinomycetota bacterium
AGAGGCGATGCACCGGTCGCAAGGCGCCCCCATCCCGGGGTGACGGGACCGGGGGCGTTTGGTCACAGTGACGTATCTGGCCGGGTTCCCTCGCCACCAAGGGCGGTCGGTTCGAGGCGAGTTCCGGCCAACTCGCCGGCGGCCAGTCTGAGGTGGCGGTAGGCGGCCTTCCACCCGGCGGCGCCCGGATCTCCCCTCACATCGTCGGCGGTGTCGTCGAGTGCCGCCCGCAAGAGATACAGGCGGTCACCGAGTGCCGCTAGGTCCGCGGCGCTCACCACCGCCTCGCCGGGTCCGAGTCCGCGCACCTCCCCCATCCGCCTGGCCTCGAAGGCGCGCTGACGGTGGCTGCGCCGGCAGTAGCGCCGCGGCCGACCCGGGCCTCCCGAGTCGGGGATCACTCCCCCACACCACGCGCAATGTCGATCGTGATTGGTCACAGTGACGTAACACTATCGTCGGCGGCGATTGGCTCCAAGGACTGCGGTACCGACAACCTGGCGGAATACCGGTGCCATCGGTGTGGTTGAGGGTGCGGTACGCGAAACACAGGAGCACAACCGACCATGGCAACCGTCACCCTCACCAAGGACAACTTCGAGTCCACGATCACCGACAACGACACGGTCATCGTCGACTTCTGGGCCTCGTGGTGCGGCCCCTGCATGCAGTTCGGCCCCATCTTCGAGGCCGCCTCGCAGGAGCACGGTGACATCGTGTTCGGCAAGGTGGACACCGAGGATCAGCAGGAACTGGCGCAGTCCTTCAACATCCGCTCGATCCCGACCCTGATGGTGTTCCGGGAGAACGTCCTGCTCTACAGCCAGCCGGGATCGCTGCCCAAGGGCATGTTCGCCGACCTCATCGGCCAGGTGAAGGCGCTCGACATGGAGCAGGTGCACCGCCAGATCGCCGAGAGCGAGCACACGCACGAGCACGACGAAGAGGCCGCCTCCTAGTCACCTGATCAGATGACCGAGGGCGGCCTGCGGGCCGCCCTCGGCGCGCCCGCCCCAAGTAGCCTTGCTTGGTGAGGTACGGCATCTCGGTCCCCAACTTCGGCGACTACGGCAACACCGAGAACCTGATTCGTCTCGCTCGGACGGCGGAGACCGCCGGTTGGGATGCGGTGTTCTTGTGGGACCACATCCAGATCGGCCACTGGGCCGGCGACGTTCTCGACCCCTGGGTGGCGATGACCGCCATCGCGGCTGTAACGAAGGAGTTGATCGTGGGCCCGATGGTCACTCCCCTCCCCCGCCGACGCCCCACCAAGCTGGCCCGCGAAGCCGTCACGCTGGATCACTTCTCCGGGGGAAGGCTCATCCTCGGGGTGGGGATCGGATGGCCCCCCGACATCGACTTCGGCAACTTCGGGGATGCTGCCGATGACCGCACCCGTGGTGCCCAACTCGACGAGGGCCTCGAGGTGCTGGCCGGGTTGTGGACCGGCGAGACCTTCAACCACGCCGGCGAGCACTACACAGTGGTTGACGCCCGGTTCAGGCCGACGCCGCTCCAACAGCCGCGGATCCCGATCTGGGTTGGCGGGATGTGGCCCCACCGGCCGGCGTTCCGACGGGCCGCCCGCTGGGATGGCGTCTATCCGATCGTGGTGGACGAGAACTACGACTTCGCCCCGATGACCCCCGCGACGTTCCGCGACATCCTGATGTATGTGAGCGAGCATCGGCAAGCGGATACTCCGTTTGATGCCGCCGCCGGCGGCTCGCTGATCGACGAGTCGGATGCAGCCGGGTGCGTCGCCCCGTGGGCCGAGGCCGGTGCCACCTGGTGGATCGAATCGGCTCCCTTCCCCCGGCGTCCGGTGGAGGAGTTCCTCTCCTACGTGGCAGCCGGGCCGCCCCGGTAGCGGTCGAGGACCGGGCGCCGCAGCGTCTCGATCTCCTCGCGGACGCAGCAGCCCTCCAGGTGGTCGTTGACCAGACCCACCGCCTGCATGAAGGCATAGACGGTAGTGGGGCCCACGAACCGCCACCCCCTCTTCTTGAGCGCCTTGCTCAGACCGGTCGAGATCTCGGTGACGGCAGGGATCTCGGAAGGTTTGGTGGGGACGGCCCGATCCGCCGGAGCCTGCGGCCAGAAGTAGCCGGCCAGCGATCCGTGCTCCTCGATCATCTCCTGGGCTCGTTCCGCATTCGAGACGGCCGCCTCGATCTTGCCGCGATGGCGGATGATCCCGGCGTCATCGAGGAGCCGCCCGATCTCGGCGGGACCGAACCCGGCGACCGTGGCGATGTCGAAACCGCCGAAGACCTCGCGGAATCGTTCACGTTTGCGGAGGATGGTGATCCAGGCAAGGCCCGCCTGGAAGCCTTCGAGGACGATCTTCTCGAACAACCGGGTATCCGCGGTAGCCGGGCGGCCCCACTCCTCGTCGTGGTAGGCCCGGTAGAAGTCGGGCTCGGCGCCCCACCAGCAGCGCCGGGCGCCGTCCGAACCGACCTCGAGGCCGGAACTCACCCCTGGTCCTCATCGAGGTCGAGGGACGCCGAGTTGATGCAGTAGCGCAGGCCGGTGGGCTGGGGGCCGTCGGGGAACAGGTGGCCGAGATGGCCGCCGCAGGTGGCACAGACCACCTCGGTGCGGGTCATGCCGTGGCTCCGGTCCTGGCGCTCCTCGACGAGTTCGTCGCCGACCGGTTCGAAGAAGGACGGCCAACCACTCCCGCTGTCGTACTTGCTCTCGGACCGGAACAACTCGGTCCCGCACCCGGCGCAGCGGTAGGTGCCGTCCGCCTTGGCGTCCCAGTAGGCCCCGGTGAATGGGCGCTCGGTGCTTGCCTGGCGCAGCACCTCGAACTGCTCGGGCTTCAGGCGGGCCCGCCAGCCGTCGTCGGTCGTGGGGAGATCGCTCATCGTCACTGCTCCTCGCTCGGATCGCCACGGTAGCGGTCCGGTCATCGGTACAACCGGTTCGGGACACCGGTGGTTCCCGGTTTCCGGGACGGGTGGAACCTTCGATGCCGGGTTGAGGCCTGCTGCCGAACACCCTGCACCCGATATCGAGAGTCCTCGAACCCAACCCTCTACTTCGACTCGACGGGTGCCAGCAGCAGCGCCGTCAGCGGTGGCAGGTCGAGCACCAGCGACTGCGGGTAGCCGTGTGCCTTCGTGGAGGTGGTGGCAAGGCGGCCCGGCGTGGTCCCCGCTCCCCCGTAGCGCTCCGCATCGCTGTTGAGTAGGGTCTGCCACCTCCCTCCCACCGGAACCCCCACCCGGTAGCGGCGGTGGCGGGTGCCCGACAGGTTGGCGACCAGCAGCACCGGCCGCTCCCCCTCCCGGCCGTGGCGGAGATACGAGATCACGCTGCGGCGGCGGTCCTCGGGGTCGACCCACCCGAACCCGCCGGGATCGAAGTCTCGCCCGTGCAGTGCCCCCTCGGCGGTGGCCACCCGGTTGAGGTCCCGCACCCAACGCTGCACTCCCCGATGAGGCGGCCAGCGCAGCAGATCCCACTCCAACTCGCCGTCGTGGCCCCACTCCCGCCGCTGAGCGAACTCGCCGCCCATGAACAGGGAGGTCTTGCCCGGCAGGGTCCACATGTAGGCGTACAGGAGTCGCAGGTTGGCGAAGCGTTGCGGGTCGTCGGCCCCCGGCATCTTTCCGAGCAGTGACGCCTTCATGTGGACCACCTCGTCGTGGGACAGCGCCAGCATGAAGCGCTCCGAGAAGGCGTACATCATCCGGAAGGTCAGGTCGTGGTGGTGGTACGAGCGATGGACGGCATCCCGCTTGAAGAAGGCGAGCGTGTCGTGCATCCATCCCATGTCCCACTTGAGGCCGAAGCCCACCCCGCCGAGATGGGTCGGGCCGGTGACTCCCGGCCATGCGCTCGATTCCTCGGCGATGGTGAGCACGCCGGGGAACTCGGTCCGCACCATGTCGTTGACCGAGCGCAGGAAGGCATAGGCGCCGATGTTCTCCCGCCCCCCGTACTGGTTGGGAAGCCACTCCCCCGGCCCCCGGGAGAAATCGAGGTACAGCATCGAAGCCACCGCATCCACCCGCAGGCCGTCGGCATGGAAGTACTCGAGCCAGTAGCGAGCGTTCGACAACAGGAACGATCGCACCTCGGGGCGGTCGTAGTCGAACACCCAGGACGACCAATCGGGGTGGAACCCCCGCCTCCGGTCGCGGTGCTCGTAGAGGGCGTACCCGTCGAAGCGCCCCAGGCCCCACGAATCGGTGGCGAAGTGGGACGGCACCCAGTCGAAGATCACCCCCACCCCGGCCCGGTGCAGTGTGTCGACGAGTGCCATCAGGTCCTGAGGAGTGCCGTAGCGGGCGGTGGCCGCAAAGAACCCGGCCCCCTTGTAACCCCAGGAGCCGTAGAAGGGGTGCTCGGCGACCGGCAGCAACTGGACATGGGTAAAGCCCATCTCCCGGCAGTAAACGGCAAGACGGGCACCGGCTTCCCGATAGTCGAGGAACCCTCCATCGCGGCCGCGCCGCCACGAGCCGAGGTGGGCTTCGTACACGCTGATCGGTGCGGAGAGGTCCTGGACCCGCTTGCGGCTCCGCATCCACCGGCCGTCGTGCCAATCGAAGTCGAGATCCCACAGCACCGAGTCGGGCACCTCAGGAGCGACCCGGCGAACCGCATACGGATCGGCCTTGGCGACCACCTTCCCCAAACTGGTGGTGACGAGGAAGCGGTACGCCTGGCCCGCTTCGGCATCCGGGACCCTGCCCCGCCAGATCCCGTCGGCCGACCGGCGCAGGAAGCGGCCCTTGGGGGCGACCTCGCCGATCACCCGCACCGCCTTGGCTCGCGGCGCCCACACCGCAAACCGGTAGCCCCCGTCGGGATGGGGATGGGCGCCGAGGTGCTCGTGCAACCGGTCGTGGAGGCCGGCGGCGAACCACGTTCGATCCTGTGGTCCAAACCGATCGCTCACGAGTCGGCCCTCCAGATCGCCGCCGAGCGGGCCGGCACGGTCACGATGCCGTCCCGGGCGTTTCCCTCACCCCACAGGAGTTCGCCGACCGGGCAACCCAACCCGGCGGTGCCCTCTTCCGGCCCGGCGTTGACCGCAATCACCACTCCCCCGCCGGCGTCCTCCCGGGAGAAGGCGTACAGGCCACCGTCGGCCGCCAGTCTCCGATAGGCGCCGCTGCGCAGCGCCGCTTCGGCATGGCGGAGTGCGATCAGCGAGCGGTACACCTCGAGGAGGCCGGAGTCCCACTCACCGGGGCGTTCCCACGGGAAGCCGGCCCGGGATCCCGGGTCGTGGGCGCCGTTCATCCCGATCTCGTCGGCGTAGTAGATCGAAGGCGTCCCCGGGAAGGTCAGCATCAGCACGACGGCCAGGCGCACCGAGGCGTCGTCGCCGGCCATCATGCTCCGCACCCTGGCGGTGTCGTGGGAGCCGAGCAGGTTCAGGTTGCAGAGATGGGCCTCCCACGGATACCGCTGCAGGTGGGCGTCGACGGCGGCGCCGTACCCGGCGGCATCGAGCGGAGGGGTCAGGGTCAGATTGACCGGTTCGACGATCGCCTCGTCGATGTTCCCATGGGCCGCGAAGCGGATGATCGCCTCGGTGATCGGGTAGTTCATCACCCCGTCGAACCGGGTCCCGTCGACCACCCACTCGGTGGCGTCGTCCCAGATCTCTCCCACCAGGTAGATGTCGGGGTTGATCGCCCGCACCCGGCGCCGCATCTCCTCCCAGAATCCCTCGGTCTCGATGTCGGCGGGAACATCGAGGCGCCACCCGTCGATCCCGGCGCGGGTCCAGTGCTCGGCGACCCCCATCAGGTACTCCCGCACCACCGGGTTCTCGGTGTTGAGTTTGGGGAGGGCGTGATCCCCCCACCAGGCGGCGTAGTTGGGCGGCTCATCCCGTTGGTAGGCGTTGAGGGGGAGGTCCTCGATGATGAACCAGTCAAGCCAGGCCGACCCGACCCCGTTCTCGAGGATGTCGTTGAAGTAGTAGAAACCCCGACTGGCGTGGTTGAACACCCCGTCGAGGACCACCCGGATGCCCCGGGCGTGACAAGCGGCCAGCATTTCGGCAAACGCCTCATTGCCGCCCAGAATCGGGTCCACCTGCAGGTAGTCGTGGGTGTGGTAGCGATGGTTGCTGGCCGACTGGAAGATCGGGTTCAGGTAGAGGGCGGTGGCGCCGAGGCCGGCGATCCAGTCGAGGTGCTCGACGATGCCGAGCAGATCCCCGCCCTTGTACCCGTGCCGGGTCGGCGGGGAGTCCCACTCCTCCAGGCGTCCCGGTTTGGGCACCCGCTCCGAGCGGGCAAACCGATCGGGGAAGATCTGATAGAAGACCGCGTCCTGGACCCAGGCGGGGCGATGGTCGATGTCCCCGCGCTTCGGGACTTGCCGCCCCGGCTCGGGGCCGAACAGACGGCCTCGGCCGCCGGGACGATGCTCCATGATTCGGGGTCTGGTCCTTTCACGACGACGACGAGGTCGAGGACGTCCATGATATGCCGGAGCCACTGGACGGCCGCGCCGTCGAGGTCGTCGCCCCGCCCTTGGGTGAAGGCCCGGAGCCGAGCCTTGAGTTCTAGGGCGAGGTCGTCGAACCCGGAGCGCTCCTCATCGCCCTCGGCCGTGTAGGGCCGTCCGCTGACCTTGCCGGGAGCCGGAAGCCGGACCGGCCGTTCGAAGAGCAGAGCGACGAGGTCGTCTGCGGCTTTGGCCTCCGGGTCTCGTGCTCGGCGAGTTCAAGTGCCACCGAGACCCGGCCGACTTCGAGGTCGTGCTCGGCGAGGAATTCGTCGAGGGCCTCGTCGGACAGTCCGGCTCGGGCCGCGTGGGAGACGAGTCGGACCCGTTCGCCGCCGAGGTCAGAGAGTCGGGAACGGAGGTCGGCCGGAGTCGCTCCGCCGGTTGCCGCGTCGTTCTTCACCTCGTGGTCGGCCGTAAGCCTGGCGAGTTCCTCGGGGTCGCCAAGGACCCGGAGCAGACTCCCCAGAGCGACGTACTCGACGGGTGCGGCCGGGAGGCTCTTCGTCCGGTTCCCCTTCACGACATCGAAGCCCCGGCACCCGGAAACGGCCGCTCGGTTTGTCTGGCACGCGTAGCGTCGGGTCCCCTTGCGAGTCGCCCCCTCCATCGGGGAGAACGTTCCGTCGTGCTCGTGGAGGATTCGACCCGCGACGCCGTAGCGGAGACCTCGGACCTTGAGGCCGTTGTCGGTCTCCGTCCAAGTCGCCCCATAGGAGTGGGCGGCCCGGTTCTCCGCGTAGACCTCGGAAGCTCGGTCGAACAGCGCCGCGTCCACGAGTGCCGGGGCCGGAATCGTGAAACTCTCCGAGCCGTGAGTCTTTGAAACGCCGTCACCTCGATACCACGTCGACTCTGTGAGCCACTTCCCGATGGTGCCGTGACGGAG
>JAHJML010000122.1 GCA_018821365.1 Actinomycetota bacterium
CACCCGCTCGCTCCGCCCCCAGAACGAGGGCGTCTCGGCGTCGCCGACCCGTTCGGCGCCCCGGTACACCTCGTCGGCCAGCAGCCAGGCGCCGCTGCGCTCGGCGGCCTCCACCACCGCATCCATCTCGCCCGCCGGCATCGCCCGCCCGGTCGGGTTGTTGGGGTTGCAGACGGCGATCATCCTCACGCCGGGCCCGGTGGCGGCGGCCAGACCGTCGGTGTCGAGCGCCCACCGGCGGTCCGGGTCGAGCCGGAAGGTGCGCAGATCGGCGCCGTCGTTGCGAGCGATCCCCCAGATCTGCAGGTAGTTGGGCACCATCACCGCGATCCCGTCGCCGGGGCCCACCAGGGTGCGGGTGACGATGTGGTTGGCCTCGATGGCCCCCACGGTGACCAGCACCTGCCGGGGCGATGCCCCGTAGAGGGCGGCGATCGCCTCCCGCAGCGCCGGGATGCCCTCCACGTGGGGGTAGTTGAGTTCCAGGCCGGAGAGGACGGCGGGGTCGGTGCCCGACAACTCCAGGAACTCGCCGAGGGTGATCGGGTGCACCCCGCTCTCGGTGAGGTTGATGTCCACGTCCTGTTCGAAGCGGGACATGAACGCTTCGAGGGCAAAGGGGGTGAAGGCGTTCATCGCGGCAAGGCTACGCCTCCCCTGCGGTGCCGCCCGGCCTACCGTGGGACCAGCACACCCGGAGGAGCATCATGCAGGTAGAAGACATCCTCGCCAGCGCAGGCGACCAGGCCACCGTCCGGCGGGTGTTCGGTGATCCCTACGAGAAGGACGGAGTCACCTTCATCCCGGTGGCCCGGGTCTCCGGGGGCGGCGGCGGCGGGTCCGGCTCCGACGACGGGGCCGAGGGGGGCGGCGGAGGGTACGGCGTCAACGCCCGTCCCGTCGGCGCCTACGTCATCGAGGGCGGATCGGTCTCTTGGATTCCGGCCCTCGACACCACCCGCATCGCCATCGCCGGCCAGGTCATCGCCATCGTGGCGCTGCTGGTGATCCGCTCGATCCTCACCAGCAAGCGCCGCCGCTGAGGCCGGGGTTCCGGTCCTCACCGCCCGCCGTCATCCGCCGATCGGGAGCCCTCCCACCAGGCTGTAGGCCGCCGGGTCAGTGGCCGCCGGTTCGGCACCCTCCGGCGTCGCCCGGCCGAAGGACTGCAAGAACAGGTTGCCCTCTTCGCCCAGTTCGAGGACGGGGATGGCGATGGCGAAGAACGAGTCGGCCGTCGCGCCCAGCGCCTCCGAGTCGAACGGCGAGAACGAGACTGCGTCGACCCCGTCCAGGCCGCCGAACTGCAGATCGCCGAACCACGCCCGCCTCGCCCCGGGGATGCGGCCGAGAGCGTCCACCTCGCCGGGTGACGGATCGGTCAGCACCGCGGTGTCCGAGACGATCACGCCGTGCTGGTACGCGGTGCCCGGCACCGGGGGGCCGCAGTGCTCGCCGACGATGAGCAGGTACTCGGACTCGAGCGAGTTGCCGGCCCCCCATTCGGAGAGCAGCGGCAGTTGGGACGCCGCCGGGCTCACGGGGGACTCCCCGTACCGGCAGATCTGCAGTCCGGGGTCCGGGCCCAGCGGGGTCGGCCCACTGGTGTACTGCATCGGCTCCACCTCCATGAGGCCCAGGTAGAGGGCGGCGGCCTCCTCCTCGGACAGGCCGAGCGGCGCCAGCAGTCCGGTGAACGCCGCCGGAACCGCGGCGGTGGGAGGTGGGGGCGTCGTCGTGGCCACCACCACCGCTCCGGTAGTAGCCGTTGCCGGGAGCGTGGTGCTGGTGGTGGTCGGCGCCGGGGCCGCCGAGGTGGGGGTGGGCACGGTCGTCGGCGACGAGACGGGCTCCCCGCCTCCCCGGGTGAGGAGCAGGACCAGTAGCACCACCAGGGCCGCCAGCAGCAGCCCGCCCAGTCCGAAGCCAGCCCACCGCCGTAGCGAGGGGTAGGTCGTGACCGGTGGCCGCCGGGGGGGCTCCCCCTCCTTGGGCGGCCGGCGCAGCCGCTTCAGACGTCCCCAGAAGGGCACGCAGCCGGGCTCGTCCTCCCACCAGTGCGTCGGGCACGGGCACGTCGGTGGGCAGGTGCATGCCCCGCCCTCCTGGCACACCGCCGGGGTGTCGGGGCACCCGCACTCGCGGGGACTGGGACAGTACGGGCACGCCGCGCTGGGCGGCTTCACATCACTGAGCACACACCCCTCCCTCTCGGCACGGGATGGTAGCGCCCGGTGCCCGGCGGCGCCGCAGATCCGGGCCTGTTTCTCGGCTCCCACAGATGGTGGCCGTCACCTGCGGGTTGGCGGTGTTGTGTGTGCCAACCGCCGGCAGATTCGGGACGACATCGACGGGGTCGCCGTGCTCTTCACGGAGCGGACGGCCGACGGCCCGTCGGTCCAGGGGGGCAGTCGAGTTCCGACCGAGGAGGGCGGCGGATCGGTGCCCGATGACCCCAGGAACTCGCCCGTTCGGGGACCGGCCGGTCGCCGGCCTTCCACGAACCGGTTGCCGCGGGGGCACCCCGGCCGCTAGGTTCCAACTACATCCGGAACCTGGTTTCCGGTGCCATGACCGGGAGGAAACACATGATGAAGCGCCTGGCGGGCCTGCTTCTCGCCCTGATGCTCGTAGCCACTGCGTGTGGCGACGACGAGGGGGGCGGCCTGCTCCAAACGATTACCGACCGGGGGAACGTGATCTGCGGTGTCAACGACGCAGTCCCCGGCTTCGGGTTCACCGACGAAACCGGCCAGTTCTCCGGATTCGACGTCGAGTACTGCCGGGCGGTTGCCGCCGCGGTCTTCGGCGACGCCAGCAAGGTCGAGTTCGTGCCGTTGACCGCAGCCCAGCGGTTC
>JAHJML010000307.1 GCA_018821365.1 Actinomycetota bacterium
TCCTGTGGCGGCGGCTGATCTCGATCGTGGACGAGGCGGACAGCTCCGTGGCGCGGACCGCGTTCTCCAGCCTGCTGCGGGACGCGCACGACTACACCTGCATGTTCACCGACCGTAGCGGCCGGGAGCTGGCGCAGGGCACGTTCGCGACCCCCGGCCAGTCGGGCGCCATGGCGCTGGGCATCAAGTCGCTCGTGACCAGGCTCCCCGAGGATGCCTATCGACCGGGCGACGTGCTCATCACCAACGACCCCTGGGCCCTGGCCGGCCACCTGAACGACGTGTGCGTGATCAGCCCGATCCACCACCGGGAGCGGCTGGTGGCGTTCACGGCCTGCGTGTTCCACCACTCCGACATCGGCGGCCGCGTGTCGTCCGACAACCGCGACGTGTTCGAGGAGGGGTTGTACATCCCGCCCGTCAAGCTCTACGACGCGGGCGAGCCCAACGAGGCGGTCTTCGAGATGATCCGCTGGAACGTGCGCACGCCCGACGCGGTCATCGGCGATATCCGGTCGCAGATCGCCGCCAACCACGTCTGCGCTCGGCAGGTCTGCGCCATGCTCGACGAGTACGGCCTCGACGGGCTCGACGACCTCGCCGACGAGATCATCGACCGGACCGAGCGGAGCATGCGGGAGTCGATCGAGCGGATCCCCGACGGCGTGTACCGCTCCGAGGGGGTCGTCGAGCAGATGGCGGGCCGCCCCGACGTCGTGATCAAGGCCGCGGTGGAGGTGAAGGGCAGCGCCGTCACGGTGGACCTCGCGGGTTCGTCGCCCCACGTGGGCTGGGGCGGGAACGTGGTCTACAACTTCACCTATGCGTATGTCTTCCAGGCGCTCAAGAGCATGTTCGACCCCGACATGCCGAACAACGACGGCTGCACGCGGCCCATCCACCTGGAGGCGCCGGAGGGTACGGTGGTGAACTGCACGTTCCCCGTGGCCGTGGCGGCGCGCATGCAGATCGGCCACTTCCTGACGGAGATCGTCTACCGCGCGCTGGCCGGCGCCATGCCCGACCGGGTCATTGCGGCCAGCGGCGGCACGCCGGCCACCATGAACGTGTTCTATGGCAAGCGGGCGAGCGGAGCGCCCTTCCACTGCGTGATCATCCGGGGCGGTGGCATGGGCGCCAGCGCGCGCGGCGACGGGTGCTACGACTACATCTTCCCGGCCAACGGCGCCAACACGCCGGTGGAGATCCTGGAGAGCGACACGCCGCTCATCGTGGAAAAGCGCGAGCTCCTTCCCGACTCGGGCGGCCCCGGCAGAATGAAGGGGGGTCTCGGCCGGCGCGTGGTCTTCAGGGTGCCGGACGACGAGTACGCCCCGATCCCGCCCGTGAATCTCGGCATCCAGTCGGGCAGGCTCCGCTACCCGCCCGAGGGTCTGGCCGGGGGAAAGGACGGGCGCAAGGCGCTTTTCGAGGTCAACGGCAGGACCGGCAACCCCTATGGCCTGACCCAGCTCGAGCCCGGCGACGTCGTGACCATGGACGCGGCAGGCGGCGGCGGCTACGGCGACCCGCTCGAGCGCGACCCCGGGCGCGTGGAAGAGGACGTTGCCGACGGCTACGTGACCGTGGAGCGCGCAAAAAAGGATTACGGCGTTGTCCTCGAACCCGGGACCATGAAGCTCGACCCGGCCGCCACAGAAACCCTGCGCAAATCCCTGAAAAAGTAGCCGCGGGCCCTTGGCCCGCCTGTATTCGGCACGCCGAGGGCGCGCAGCTACAAGCGTATCACGGGCAGGTCGATGCGCGACGGGCGGGGGCTCCCGTAGGCCATGGTCAGATATTGTGTGGTTCCCTTCATGGTCCCGGGTCAGATCGTCACGTCGTGCTCCGCGCCGTTGATGACAAGCGTGTAGGTCCCCGGCGCGCACAGATCGATGACGACCGTGATGAGGTAGTTGTTGAAGCAGCCGCACTCGCCCTGCATGTTGACCACGTCCTCGGTCAGCGTGAGCGTGCCGCCTTCCTGCGCAAGGTCCACGATCACGGTGCCGCCGCAAACGATGAGCTGGGCGTGGTACTGCACGGTGGCCGCCGTGGGGCTTGCGCTGGTGGTAATATCAACGTCCTGTGGAAAATCCTCGGGCCCGCAGGTGGACGTGGCTTCCTGGAAAACGGCATCAAAGGAATCAATCCGGAGAATCGAACATTCAGCATCGCCGCACGCGAAAGCAGCGGCGGAAAGCGCGCAAAGCGACAGGCAAATAAAAACCCTCTTTATCCGGAGCATAGAAAATTCTTACACCATTTTCAGGCAATAATCAAACAAGACGCGGGCCGCACCGGCTGCAATGTAAACCTGCTAAGCGAATGGGAGGCTAAAGCCCATTGGCGTTAACTTAGTACAGCGCCCCGCAAATCAGGGACCACCCCTAAAATTTGATATGCCTGAGTCA
>JAHJML010000123.1 GCA_018821365.1 Actinomycetota bacterium
CGAATCCCCCGGGCGAATATCGTGGAGTTGGTGCACGGTCGTGGAAAAGGCCGTACAAGCCTCAGGTTGATCGATGACGGGATCGTTCCGGTGATGGTTGCCAGTCACGCATCCGGTTCCCGGCGGAGGGAGATCGAGGCGATGCTCCAGGACTGGATCACGCAGGGGGACACAGGCGCCTGTGATCGCAGAGCTGGGATGGGTTCAGGCCAGGCGGGTTGATAGGGAACCTGCCGGGGCTCCGGACTCAGCCCCCGTCCACTGGTAAATCTGGGTTCGGCTGGGGTGCCACGATCACGTCGAGGGTCTATTTGGGCGGGGCATGCTCAATCCGACACTCCCGGCCTCTGGGGGGATAACCCCATGACTCCTCTTGTCGAGCCAAACCCGAACCGGGGAAGCGGCGGCGGATGGTTCGGGGCCGTTGTCGATGCGGCTGCCTCTTCCATAGAGGAGGCAGCCGCCGTGTGGGGGACTACTGGCCTGCTGTTGATCGCAGCGGAGGTGGTCATCGGAGGGGCCGCGGAAGCCAGTACGACGGCGAGTCTCGGTCGGCTGGCACCATACGCAGGGCCCGGCTCGGCGGCGGTCGACAAGATGAAGGACAAGATCGTGCCGTCGTCGAGGACCCTGGCGACGAACCTTGAGAGATCGGGAGTGGCGCGGCCAGCGGCGTCAGCGGCTCACCACATCGTGGCCGGCAATGCACAGGCGGCGGCCCCCGCTAGGAGCGTGTTGGCTAGGTTCGAAGTCAATATCAATGCAGTCGAGAACGGTGTGTTCCTGCCGCTCAATCGTGGAGTTCCGAACCCAGCAGGCGTTGCAGTGCACTCGACCCTTCATTCGAATGCCTACTACCAAACGGTCAACAACCTGATGACCTCAGCATCAACACGGACCGAAGCCTTGGATGTCCTGGCCTACCTCAGGCAGGGGCTTCTGGCAGGTGACCTGTGAGGAAGCCCATGCGCGTGTTTGTGGCCCACGGAGTCGATGGCTTCGAATGGATCATGCCCGTTGAGGAGCACGACTTCCAGTCTGTCTACGAGTTGGACGGGTCATCGATGGTTGCGTCTTGGCGGCCGGTCCGAGTGCGGGCTCTTGATCGCCTCCACGACGGGGGTCCGATCTTGCGGCAAGCGGATCTGCCGTGGCTGGGTGAGCATGCGCTGGTGCTACGGAGCAGCGCGTATCGCGCTATCGGGCCAGCTTTGGCCGATGTCGGCGAGTTCCTGGCCCTTGACCTTGTGGGCAGCGAAGACCGCCTACGGTTGTTCAATGTGCGTCGCACCATCGATGCACTTGATGAGGGGTCTTCGGACATCGTGCGTTTTCCCAGCACCGGACGAGTGATGAAGGTCAGGCGTCACGAGTTCCGGGAAGAAGCCTTGACAGGTGAGGGCGCCTTCCGTGTTCCTGAGGTGCGGACGCTCTTCTTCACCGAGAAGATCGTCAGGGCGGTCGATGCTGCGGGATTGAGCGGCACAGAGTTTGACATGGTGTGGGAGGGCCTCTCTCGATGAGGCTGCGCGTTGACGGTCCTATTGACGGCGCTCGCCGATATTCCCCAGAGTTGCTCATCGAGAGTCCCCACCCTGGGTTGGTGTTGAACGCCAGCTGATGTCTCCTCTGGGTCGTCATTGCCGTGCTCTGGCTTGGTGGCTTCTGAGCCGGTAGCTGTCGCCGTCGATTCCGACCGCCGCCGGCCCTGGTCATGACCACCGACGGCACGCTCGACTGGCAGACTGGGTGGCGTCTCTCTAGGGAGGTGGGGATGAGCACCCGGGCCGGCCCACTGGATCGCATGGCCAAGGACCAGATTCGCGACCTGCTCGCAAAGGGGTGGTTGACCCACGACGGGATGTGGTTCGTCCACGTCGCAGCCGAATTGGGGATCGAACGGGCCAACGCGCTCAATCGGGCTGCGATCCACTCCATGTCCGAGATCGAGGTGGGGCGTCTTCTCGACGCCCTTGGCGTCGATGCGGCTGCCCTCACGACCTCCGATCAGGTGTGCAGCCTCCTGGCGGACGGACTGGCCGTAGTGCTGCCGGATTCGATATCGAGCCGAATCAGCCTGAGTGCTCCGGACCCGACGGCGATCTGCATCGAGTGGGACGAAGGCGAGTGCTTCGCGTACCGGGGCATGCGGCGTGTCGGGTTGCTGGACTGGTACGAGTGCGGGGTCCTCTACCGGATCGAGTGCTGGCTGGAGACCCTGGGCATCCGGCACGAGGTGGATCCGCCGGTGGGCAGATGCCGCATGCGCATCGACGGACGGTGTGCCAGTGAGGTTCGGCTCGAATTCCGGCCGTAGCGGGTTGGAACCCCCGCGTTGTCAGGGGGGCCGTCTCGCAGCACGGTGCCTCCGTCCCCGATCGTGGCGGCGGGGGCGCCGCCAACTCCGCTCCTATAGGGTTGAGCGCCGGAGGTGACCGGGTGCGACGAACCATCGGCCTGACCCTGGCGATCGCACTGCTGGCCGCCGGGTGTGGCGACGACGCCGCCCTCGTCGAAGCGACCGTGTCCACGACCTCCACGACTACTACGACCACCTCCACCACGACGACCACCACCACCACGACGACGGTTCCGTCGGGGGAGGCGATCATCGGCGAGGGCGACCGGGGGGTCTACGTGGTGGCGCTGCAGACCCTGCTCGACTGCGCCGGGTACGGGACGCTGGAGGCCGACGGGGTGTTCGGCAGCAAGACGGCGGCTGCGGTGCAGGGGGCCCAGGGCGCCATCGGGAAGGAGCAGACCGGGGAACCCGACGAGGAGACCTTTGCGGCGATCTCCCGCCGGTGCGACCGGGCCGAACTCCTCGACCTGGGCGGCGACGGCTCCACCCAGGTGGCCGGCAACGTGGCCCAGGGCGACGACGACCGATTCACGGTGGGGATGCAGGCCGGGTCGGTGCTGACCGCCGAAGCCGACACTGCCCTGTCGCTGCGCGCCGAGGGCGAGGACGGCACCTCGTTCGGCACCGACAACGGCCGCCTCGTCTACGAGAGCGTCGCCGCCCAACTCGTCACCCTGGTCGTGGGTGCCACTGCCTCCACCACCTACCTGCTCCGGATCGACCTGGCTCCTCCCGCGCCGGGGATTGGGGGCACCACCTCTACTGCTGTGGAGGGCGACTTCGATGCTGGCGACTGGATCGGGATGGAGTGGTCGGGTGATCCTCCCGGGGGCCTCCAGGACTACCAGGGGTCCACTTCCTGTCCCGAACTCCCCGCCGACTCCGTCTGCCACGACTACTACGGGACCGTCATCACCCGTCCCGGGCTGTTCACGGGTTCGGGTGCCGACAACCCGGTCGAGGCGATGGCCTGGCTGCTGCACGACACCGGCGCCCTGGTCGACGATCAGGCGGTGTGGAGGATCGTCGACACGGTGGTGTTCGACGCCCCGATCGGCGACCGGGTGCTCAACACGTGCACCCTCTTGGGCGGCGACCGGCCGGTGGTGGCCTATGCCGACCTCGTCAGGGGGACCGTCA
>JAHJML010000124.1 GCA_018821365.1 Actinomycetota bacterium
AGTGGGTATCGGGGGTGGGCAGCGGGTCCGGACGGCCCGCCGGGGCGGACTTCTCAGGGACCATCGCGCGCCTCTTGCCGGTGCCAAACATGTCGTACCTCCACCACCACAACGGACCAACCCGCCGGGGTGTTCCCGGCATGATGACAGGCGCGGGTCATCCCCGGCGCAGTCCCCGGCGCTCTGATGTGGCGTGGGCCGATCTCCATTAGGGTCCCCCTCGGGACCCGGAGGGCGTCCATACTGGAACGATCCGCGACCCGAGGTGATCCCGAGTGATGGAGGCCAGTGTGCCGATCACGATCGGCATCGATTTCGACGACACCCTCTGGCACACCACTCCCCACTTCGAGCGAGGCCGGGCGATCCTCGCCGCGCTCTTCGAGCAGGCCGGCGCCGGCGGCTCGGCGGCGGGCCTGATGGAATCGATCGAGGAGCGGCGGATTCGGATCTACGGGTACGGCTACGCCTCCTTCGTGCTGGCGGCGATCGAGGCTCTGCTGGCCACCGGCGCCCGTCGGCACCCACTGGCGGAGATCGAGCCGCTGTTCGCCTGGGCCCGGGAGACCGCCGAGGCGCCGGTGGAACTGCTCGACGGGGTACGGGAGACGCTGCCGAGGCTGGCCGGGCGGCACAGGCTGATCGGGATCACCCGGGGCAGCATCCCCACCCAGGTCGACCTGTTCCTCCGCAGCGGGCTCGGGGAGTACTTCGGTGAGATCGAGGTGCTCGGCCGCAAGACGGTCGGTCGCTACGAGAGCATCCTGCGGCGGCACCGCGTCGCTGCCGACCGGTTCGTCATGGTGGGCGACTCACTGGCCGCCGACATCGAACCGGCGCTGGCAGCCAGAGCATTCGCGGTCCACATCCCCTACGGCGGGGGCTGGGACGAGGAGCGTGGCCGCCCGGCAGGAGCGGGAGCCATCGCAGGCCGCGATCGCTGGGCCAGGGTCGGGTCGTTCGCCGAACTCCCCGAGGCCATCGAGCGCCTGGTCGGCCCGACCGGCTGAGCGCCGCTCCGGCGCCCGGGCGTCCGCCTACCCCCGCCTGCGCCTCGTGAGTATCCAGGCGGCCACCGCTCCGATGCCGAGCATGAGGGTTGCCCCCGAGATCAGCGGGACCGGCCGGGTGAGCCGGGAGGTGAGCCCCACCTGGCGGGTGAACTCCAGGATGGGCCAGG
This sequence comes from Actinomycetota bacterium, assembly GCA_018821365.1. GTDB lineage: Bacteria > Actinomycetota > Acidimicrobiia > Spongiisociales > UBA11373 > JAHJML01. The sequence goes on from JAHJML010000124.1 coordinate 1,181, forward strand.
AGTACCGCTCGCACGCCTCCCGGAGTTCCCGGTCGGGGTTGACGGCGACCGGATGGCCGACGGCGTGCATCATTGGCAGGTCGGTGGCGCTGTCGCTGTAGGCATAGGAGCCTTCGAGGTCGATGCCCTGTTCGGCGGCCACCGCCCGGATCACCTCGGCCTTCATCTCGGCGTAGGCGTACAACTCCACCTCGCCGGTGTAGCGGCCCTTCTCGTCGACGCGGGCCTTGGTGGCGATGACATCCTCCACCCCGACGTAGCGGGCCAGGGGCCGCACCACCTCCTCGGGACTGGCCGACACGATGAACACCTTGCGGCCCTCCCGGAGGTGCTCGTCGATGAGGAACAGCGCCTCGGCGTAGACGAGGGGCGCCACCACCTCGTCGAGGGTCTCTTCGACGAGGGCCTCGATCTCGGCCCTGTCCCACCCCCTGGTGAGGTTCATCAGCATCTCCCGGGTCTTCTCCAACTGGTCGTGGTCGGCCCCAAACAGCACGTAGAAGGTCTGGCTGAGGGCGGCCCGCATCAGGGTGCGGCGGCCCAGCAGGCCGGCCTTGTGGAGCTTCCCGGTGAATGCCAGCGTCGACGACTTGGCGATGATCGTCTTGTCGAGGTCGAAGAAGGCGGCCTGGATCATGGCCGGATTGTAGGAAGGGACCGATCCGGGGCAGGGGAGCCGTACCTAGCATGCGGTGAGCCCACCCGGCCCGAGGTATCTGATGTCGCTCATGGATCACACCGCCCGCCGCGCCGGCCTGATCACTCCGTACAGTCGACGGGCCGGCCTGGTCCTCGGGGCGGTCGCCTTCGTCGTGCCCCTGGTGGTCGACTTCCCCAACCTGTCCGAGGCCGGCCATCGGGCGCTTGCGGTGTTCCTGCTCGCCGTCGTGTTCTGGGTGACCGAGGCGATCCCGCTCTATGCGACGGCGGCGTTGATCATCTTCCTCCAGATCCTCCTGATCTCCGACGAGGCCCTGTGGGGCCTGCCTGCCGACTTCGCAGCCCCGTCGTACGCCGCCTTCTACGGGGTGCTGGCCCACCCGGTGCTGATGCTGTTCCTCGGGGGGTTCTTCCTGGCCAACGGGGCGGCCCGCTTCCGTCTCGATCGCAGCATGGCCCGGGTGATGCTGCGGCCGTTCGGGGACTCTCCGAAGATGATCCTGCTGGGCCTGATGGTGATCACCGCCGGGTTCTCGATGTTCATGAGCAACACCGCCACCACGGCCACGCTGATGGCGGTGGTGCTGCCGGTGATCGCCTCCCTCGATGCCGACGATCGGCTTCGGGTGGCACTGGCGCTGTCCATCCCGATCGCCGCCAACATCGGCGGGATCGGCACCCCGGTGGGGACGCCGCCGAATGCGATCGCCATCGGCGGCCTCGCCGATGCCGGGTTCCGTGTCGACTTCCTCGACTGGATGGCGATGGCGGTGCCGATGGCCGCCCTGCTCCTGGTGCTCTCATGGTTGCTGCTGGTTCGGATGTTCCCCGCCAAGAGCACGACCCTGCGACTCCACATCGACGCCGAGTTCGATCGGAGCCCGGCTGCCTGGGTGTTCTACGCCACCTTCGGCCTCACCGTGGCGCTGTGGCTCACCGAACCGCTGCACGGCATCCCCTCGACGATCGTCGGGTTCCTTCCGGTGGTGATCCTGCTCGGGACCAGGGTGTTCCGGGCCAAGGATCTGCAGGCGGTCCAGTGGCACATCCTCTGGCTGGTGGCCGGGGGCCTGGCGCTGGGGATCGGGGTGGCGACCTCGGGTCTCGATGTCTGGCTGATCGACCTGATCGACTGGGGCGGCATGCCCGGATGGGTGGTGGTGGCGACACTGGCCCTGGTTGCGATCGCCTTGAGCACGGTGATCTCCAACAGCGCCGCCACCAACCTGCTGATGCCGATCGGTCTGACGCTGGCGATGTCGGATGCCACCGCCATCGATCCGATCCGGGCCGGGTTCTTCATCGCCATCGGCGCCTCGCTGGCGATGGCTCTCCCCATCTCGACACCGCCCAACGCCATCGCCTATGCGACCGGGGCGGTCACGACCGCCGACATGATCAAGGCGGGGCTCATCATCGGCGTGGTGGGCCTGGCGCTCTTCCTGGGGGTGGCGCCGGTCCTCTGGAACCTGATGGGGGTGGGTTGATGGACGGGGCCCCGCCCCTCTTCTTCGGCGCTCAGATGTCGGGAGCCGAAGCCGAGCGGAGGATGATCGTCGAGGTCGACCGGACCCTGTCGTCACCCGCCCGCACCATCGTCCCGGCCGGCACCCGGCTGCTCTCACTCGGCGACCCGGTGGACCGCATCTGGATCGTGCTCGACGGCCAGGTGCAGCTGACCAGGACCGTCGACGGCCGGGAGGTGGTGTTCCACGAGAGAACGGCCGGACGGCTGGTGGGGCTGCTGGCGATGGCCCGGGGCGAACCGGCCTACTTCGACACAACGGCCGTCACCGACCTCACCACCATCACGCTGACCCTGGAGGACCTGGATCGGGCGCTGCGCGGCAACCCGGTGCTCGAGTCCTACTTCATCACCGTGCTGCTGCGGTCGCTGGCTCGCCGCCACCTGCGGGCGGTGGAGTTGCGGGTGGAGGTCGACCGGCTCAACCGGGATCTCGCCGCCGATCGGGACCGCCTGGAGCGGGCACTTGCGGACCTGGAGGCCGCCCAGGCCCAGATGGTGGAGCAGGCCAGCATGGCGACCCTGGGCCAGTTGGCCGCCGGGATCGGCCACGAGTTGAACAACCCCATCGCCGCCATCCAACGGGCCGCCGACTTCCTGACAGAGGACCTCGCCGCTCTGGTCGAGTCCGCCGGCGCCGACGCACCTGCAGGCCGATTCCTGCAGCGGGCGCTGACCCGGCCGCCGGTGTCGACCCGGGACGAGCGCGAGCAGCGCCGGGTGATGGCGGAGCATGTGGGAGACGACGACCTGGCGCGCCGCCTGGTCGCCGTCGGGGTGGGGGATTCGTCGGAGTTCGAAGCGGTCTTCGGCGGCCTCGACGCCGCCCACCTGGAGGAGGCCCTGGCCACGGTGGAGCGGTACCACGGGTTGGGGACCTCGCTGCGCAACATCAGGTCGGCGGCCGCCAGGATCGGGGGACTGACCGGCAGCCTTCGCTCCTACGCCAGGCCCGGCCGGGAGCTCACCCCCGGTATCGACGTCCGTGAGGGGATCGAGGAGACCCTGCTGCTGCTGGGCCACGAGTTGCGCGGCATCGAGGTGATCCGCGAGTACGACGACGTGCCGGGGATCACCGTCTTCGCCGGGCAGGTCAACCAGGTGTGGACCAACCTGATCCACAACGCCGCCCGCGAGATGGGAGGCGCCGGCACCCTGACGGTCCGCACCGCCGCCGTCCCGGAGGGGGTCCGGGTGGAGGTCGCCGATACCGGCCCCGCCATCGCTCCGGAGCACCTGGAGGAGGTCTTCGACATGCACTTCACCACTCATGGGGGCCGGGTGGATTTCGGGCTCGGGTTGGGCCTGCGCCTGTGCAAGGACATCGTGGCCCGCCACGGGGGATCCATCGAGGTCGAGTCGGCGCCGGGAGACACCCGCTTCATCGTTACCCTGCCGGTGGAGCCACCGGAGGGCCTGGAGGTGTCATGAGTGAGATCGCCATCCTCGTGGTCGAGGACGAACCCGAAGTGAGGGACGCCGTGGTGCGCGACCTCGCCCCCTTTGCCCACCACTTCCGCATCGAGGCCGCCGAGGACGTCGCCGACGCCAGGGCGGTGCTGCAGGAGTTGGCCGAGCAGCGAGTGCCGGTCGGCCTGATCCTCTGCGACCACCTGCTGCCGGGCACGCTGGGCACCGACTTCCTGGTCGAACTCCACGCCGGGGAGGCGACCCGGGCGACCCGCAAGGTGCTGCTGACCGGGCAGGCGGGCCTCGACGACACGGTGCGGGCGATCAACGAGGCCGGCCTCGACTACTACATCGCCAAGCCGTGGACCCCCGACGGTCTCCAGGAGGCGGTGCGCCACGAGTTGACCGAGTTCGTCCTCGGCGGAGACTTCGACGTGCTCGGGTACGTGGTGGTCCTCGACGGCCCCCGCCTGGTGGCGGCCGCCGCCGACAGGGACTGGGAAGGGCGCCGCATCTAGGCCGGCCGTCTCGGGGCGGGGCAATGGCAGAATGCCCGCATGCCTGCCGCACCCCCCGTCACGCTGCGCGAGATCACCGCCGACACCCTGCGGTCGATCATCCGCCTCGACGTCGGCGAGCACCAGAAGGCCTTCGTCGCCCCCAACTCGGTGTCGATCGCCCAGGCCCACTTCGAGCCGAAGGCGTGGTTCCGGGCCATCTACGCAGGCGAGGAACCGATCGGCTTCGTGATGGTCTACGAGAACCCCGAGGAGTCCGAGTACTTCCTGTGGCGCTTCATGATCGACCACCGGCACCAGGGCAAGGGCTATGGGCGGGCGGCGCTCTCGCAGGTGATCGAGCGGATCAGGGGCCTCCCCGCCGCCACCAGGCTGCTGACCTCCTACCTCCCCGGCGAAGGCTCCCCCGGCGGCTTCTACCACCGGATGGGATTCGTCGACAACGGCGACGAGGACGAGGGCGAGTCGATCACCGTGCTGGAGTTCTGAGCCGGACCCCTTGAGGTGAGGGCCGGGTATCGATACGTTGCCGCTGCCCTGACACGAGGAGACAATGCCGGCGCTCGCCGTATGGACGCCGGAGGACGGCCTCCTCGGCGCGCTCGCACCCCTCGGCCTGGCGGCGGCGGCCCCCGCCGGGTCCACTCTGGTGATCGATCTCGACGAGGCCGGACCTCGCTATCCGGGCAAGGCGTCCTTGGCGGGCCTGGTCGAGGAGAGCCCCCGGCTCAGCGACCTGCGGCCGGGCCGCCCCGGAGTAGCGGTGCTCCGCAACGGGGGAATCGGGGCCACTGCCGCCTCGGAGGTGGTGGAGGCGCTGATCCAGGGGTGGGACCGAACGGTGCTCCGACTGCCGCCCCGACGGCCGGTGGTGGTGCCCGTCCCCGTCGTGCCGGTTCGCCTGCTGATCCCCGGGAGGCTCTTCGCCCCGCTGGACGGCCCCGTCGTCCTCCAGAGCACCCCGTCGTTCGCCCGGGTGGCCGGGGTGGGCATCCGGTTGCCGGTGCCTGCCCGGTCGACGGTGGCCGCCCTGCTGCGGGGCGAGTCTCCCGTTCCCGGTGATCGCTGGGTGAAGGCGTGGCGACGGGTGTGGGAGGCGCCGTGGGACCGGTAGACCGGGTGACCGCCCGCCTGGTCGCATCCGACGTTCCGCTCCGGAAGGCCGCCCTGCTGGCCGAGGCGAGGAGGATCGCCGCCGAGGAGGCTCCCCTGGCTGGGCCGGGGGTGGCGGATGCGGCCGTCGATTCCCTGCTCGGCCTCGGCCCCCTCGAGGTGCTGCTGGCCGACCCGGCCGTCACCGACATCCTGGTCAATGGCCCCGACGAGGTGTGGGTCGAGCGTGCCGGGACCCTGGAGAAGTCGGCGGTGACCATGCCGGATGCGGCGGCCATCGTGGCTGCCGTCGAGCGGGTGATCGCCCCGCTCGGACTCCGTCTCGACCACGCCTCCCCGGCGGTCGACGCCCGGCTTCCCGACGGATCCCGGCTGCACGCCGTCATCCCGCCCGCCAGCATCGACGGCCCGGTGGTGGCGATCCGGCGCTTCACCCCGGTGGTGCCGCACCTCGATGCGCTGGTGGCCTGCCGCGGCGTTCGTCTCGACGGAGCGGCCCTGCTGCGGGAGGCGGTGACGTCGCGGGCCAACATCCTGGTGAGCGGAGGGACCGGGTCGGGCAAGACCACCCTGCTCAACATCTTGTCGGGGGAGATTCCCGCCGGGGAGCGGGTGGTGACGATCGAGGACTCCGCCGAACTGCGCCTCTCCGGCCACGTGGTTCGTCTGGAGGCCCGGCCCCCCAATGCCGAGGGTGCCGGGGAGATCACCCTCCAGACCCTGGTCCGGCAGGCCTTGCGGATGCGTCCCGATCGCATCGTGGTCGGCGAGGTGCGAGGTCCCGAAGCGCTCGACCTGATTCAGGCGATGAGCACCGGCCACGCCGGTTCGATGGGCACGGTCCACGCCAACGGCCCCGACGAGGCGCTGTGGCGCCTCGAGACGCTGGCCGCCTCGGGGTCACGGCGGGTTCCCGAGGAGGCGGTGCGGAGGCAGTTGCGGTCGGCCGTGGATCTGGTCGTCCACATGGACCGGGTCGACGGAGTGCGGCGGGTCGCCCGGGTCGCCCAAGTGGAGGGCGATCGCCTCGAGGCGGTGTACCAGTGCTGATCGGCGTGGTGCTGGGCCTGGCGGTCGCTCTCGGTGCGCCGTGGCAGGCGGTGGCGGCGGCCGGATTGGCGGTCCTCCACCCCGGCTGGTTCCTGGCCGGAGTCGTGGTCTGGGTGATCGTGAGAGCCCGGAGGGGGTCGGGCCCGGGTCCCGAGGACGAGTCGGCCTTTCTGCGCGGTCTGGCGGCCGAGTTGAGCGCCGGGGCCTCGCTGCGCGGTGCGGTGGTCGCCGCGGCGGGACGGGCGCCTGCGCTGGACCTGAACCGGGCGGTGCGCTTGTGCACCGCCGGCCGTCCCCCCGAGGAGATCGGCGCCGCCCTGGGTGAGGTCCTGGAGGTCAACCGGGTGGGCACGGCGGCGGCCTTCCGATTGGCGTCCCGCACCGGCGGCGCCATCGCCCCCGTCGTCGACTCGCTGGCGATGCGAGCCGAGGCGGCGGGCCGGCTGGCGCGGGAGCGGGCGGCATTGACCGCCCAGGCCCGCCTGTCGGCATGGATCGTCGGAGGAGTGCCGGTCGCCCTGGTCCTCCTGGGCTTGGCCACCGGAATCGGCCCGGGTGCCGGCGGCCTCGAGTCGGGCGGCCTGATCCTGGTCGGCATCGGTCTGACTCTCATCGCCGCCGGGTCGCTGGCGGTGGTGGCGATGGTGAGGAGGGCCGCGCGATGATCGCCGCCTGTCTGGGGACCGCCCTGTTGATCTCCGCCGGGCCGGCACTCAGCATCCCGATCCGCTACGCCGCCGTCGGGGCGATCGGAGCGCTGATCCACCCGATGATCGGGTTGTCGCTCGTCCTGGTGGTGCTGGCGATGGCAGCCCCGCGACGCAAGCGGGGGGACGACGGGGGAGCCTTGCTGCTGGCCGATCAGGTGGCCCTGGCGCTGCGGGCCGGGCTGACCCTCGAGGGTGCCCTCCGGGAGGCTCGACCCGACCTTCCCGAGGCGCTGGCCGGAGAGGTCGGGCACCTGCTGCGGGAGGCCCGCCTCGGCGGTTTGAGTCGGGCGCTGGCGTCGGCGGGCGGCGCCGGTGAGCGCCTGTACCGGATCACCGATCGGGCGGTGCGGACCGGGGCCCCGGTGGGCCCGGCCGTCGAGGCCTTGGCGGAGGAACTGCGGCATGAGGACCATGCCCGGCGGGCGGCCGAGGCACGCCGCCTGCCGGTGCGGCTGCTATTGCCGCTGGCACTGTTGATCCTCCCCGGCTTCGTGCTGGCTCTGGTCGGCCCGGCACTGGTGAGTTCCCTGGCGCGGCTCGACATCGGATGGTGACCCGGAAGGAGTTCCATGCTGCGAGACGAATCAGGCCAGGCGACCGCCGAGTACGCGCTGGTGATCGTGGCGGCGGCGATCATCGCCCTCGCCCTCATCACCTGGGCCTCGGGATCGGATGTGCTTCCCGACTTCTTCAATGCCGTGGTGGAGAGGGTGAAGGGGATGGTGGGAGGCGGCGGGACCGGGTGAGAGAGCGGGGGAGCGCCGTCGTGGAGTTCGCCATCGTCATCCCCCTGGTGGTGGTGGTCCTGCTGGCGGTGGTGGAGGTCGCCGTGGTGGCCAGGACCCAGTTGGAGGTGAGCCAGGCGGCCCGGGAGGGCGCCCGGGAGGCGGCTGCGGTCCCCGACCCGGCCCAGGCGGTCTCGGTGGTCCGGGCCTTCCTGGGCGAGGACCTGGCGGCCCGGGCCAGGATCTCGGTCAACCGGGATCACATGGTGGGCGGGCGCGCCGAGGTGACGGTCACGGTCCGCTATCGGTTGGCGGGCGGGTTGCTGGGGGACATGAGCATCACTCTGGAGGGGCGATCTTCGATGCGGGTGGAGCGGTGAACGACCGGGGTGCCGCCGGAGTGGTGCTGGTGGGGGTCGCCGCTCTGGTGCTGATGCTGGGGGTGGCCCTGGGGGCGGTCGGTTCGTACCTGAACGCACGGGTGCAGATGTCGGCGGCTGCCGATGCCGCCGCGCTGGCGGCCGCACCCGTCACCTTCCTCCCGTTCGGGGCCGCCGGGACCCCTGCCGAGGAGGCGGCCCGATTCGCCCGGCTCAACGGCGCCGACCTCGACTCGTGCGTGTGCCCGGTCGACCGGTCCTTCGAGCCGCGCACCGTCAGGGTGGAGGTATCCACGACGATCATGCTGTGGCCGGTCGGCCGCCTTCGGGTGAGCGCCACCAGTCGGGCCGAGTTCCTCCCCGCCCTGCTGCTGGGCGGGTGACCCGTGCCGAGGCCGCCCCCCTGGGCTACCGTCGTGGTTCCGCGACGGAGAGGGGAAGGACATGGCCTCCAAGTTGGTCCACTGGGAGATCTGCGGGCCCGACGCCGGTGCCCTGAAGGAGTTCTACGGCGACCTATTCGGGTGGGAGTTCCAATCCCCTCCGGGGTACGGCGACTACCACATGGTGGCCGCCGACCAGGCCGGCCTCGGTGGGGCGGTCGGTAAGGGCCACGAGGCGATGCCCAACTACGTGACCATCTACATCGAGGTCCCCGACATCACCGCCCGCCTCGTCGAGATCGAAGCGGCCGGAGGCAAGACCGTGATGGAGCGCACCGAGGTGGGGGACATGGTGACCATCGGCATGTTCGTCGACCCGGCCGGAAACGTGATCGGCCTGGTCGAGTCCGCCGGGGAGTAGGAGCCGGCCGAATCGGCACATGCTGCGCCCCGGTGAGGCCCGGACCTCCCTGCGTGCCGGCAGTTCACCGGGCGGGTGGCTCGGAGAAACGGACCGACGCCCCTGCCCCGGGCACCCATAGTCGATAGTGTCGGGGGCGACCACGGTCGACCTCCTCGAAAGGAGCACGCATGGGTGTCTC
>JAHJML010000125.1 GCA_018821365.1 Actinomycetota bacterium
CCAGGACCTCGACGCCGTCGCTGCCGCCCTCAACAGCCGGCCCCGCAAGACCCTCGAATGGAGAACCCCCGCCGAAACCCTCGACCAACTCCTACGCTCTGCAGAACAAGGCAGTGTTGCGACCACCGGTTGAACCTGGGCTGTACCTCCCGGCGTGCTGCCGTCAGGAGTGATTCGGGCCAGAGCCAGCTCGATGAGCAGGAGGATCTTGCAGCGGGCAGCTCCTGCAGGGCCTGCATTGGGCGCGTAGGCTGAATACGGATGGTGACGGGCACCCCAATGTCGTCTATGAGAGACCTGCCAGACGATTCGAGAGAGGGGCCACAACCCCGGCGTAATCAACCTGTCGTCCTACAACAAGGAGGGATCATGAGGAGAACCAGAGGTGTCATGGCGGTGGTGGCATGCCTGCTGCTGCTGACGTTGGCTCCCATCGCAACAGCCAAGCCAGGCAATGGGGTGGATCGAGCCCCCCAGGTCGATCTGCAGATACTGGCCTTCAACGATTTCCACGGGCAGCTCGGGCCCTACTACCCCAACGTAGGAGGCGCCGCCTACCTGGCCACCTACTTGAGGGACCTGGAGGCCACCACCCGCAACACGGTGATCGTCTCCGGAGGCGACCTGATCGGAGCGAGTCCGTTGACCTCGGCCCTGTTCCACGACGAACCCACCATCGAGGCGGCCAATCTCATGGGCGTAGACGTTGCCGTGGTCGGCAACCATGAGTTCGACGAGGGCTGGGAGGAACTGCTCCGCATGCAGAGCGGGGGCTGCCACCCGGTGGACGGCTGCCTGGACGGTGATGGCTTCGACGGGGCCGACTTCCCCTTCCTCGCCGCCAACGTGGTGCGCGAGGACACCGGCAGGACCCTGTTCCCGCCCTACAAGGTGATGACGTTCAACGGGGTGCGGGTCGCCTTCATCGGTGTGGTACTGGAGGGCACTCCCAGCATCGTCACCGCTTCGGCGACCGAGGGACTGGAGTTCCTTGACGAGGCCGACACCATCAACGCGTGGGTGCAGTATCTCAAGAAGCGGCGGATCGAGACCTTCGTGGCGATCGTGCACCAGGGCGGGTCGTCATCGTGCACGGGGGCCATTGCCGACATCGTCGACCAGACCAACGACGAAGTGGACCTGTTCATCACCGGCCACACCCACAACACCTACGTGTGCGACATCGATGGACGGACGGTGACCGGCACCAGAAACGGGGGACGGGTCTTCACCGAGATCCACCTGACACTGAACAAGGTGACCAAGGAGGTCGTCTCGGTGACCGCGGTCAATCACGACGTGTGGACCGCCGACGTGACCCCTGCTGCCGACGTGACGGCCCTCGTCGCCGAGTACGAAGCGTTGGCCGCACCACTGGCCAACCAGGTGATCGGGTCGGTGACCGCCGACATCACCACGACCGCCAATGCCGCCGGCGAGTCCGCCCTGGGCGACGTGATCGCCGACGCCCAACTGGCGGCCACCTCGGCTGTGGTGGCCTTCATGAACCCGGGTGGCATCCGGACCCACATCCTCTACGGCGAGATCAGCGGCAGCGAGTTGCCCGGTGAGGTCACCTACGGTGAGGCCTTCAAGGTGCAGCCGTTCGCCAACTACCTCACCACGATGACCCTCACCGGCGCCCAGATCGACGCCCTACTCGAGCAGCAGTTCGTGGCGGGCCGCATGCTGCAGGTGTCGGACGGCTTCACCTATACGTGGAGCAGTTCTGCACCCGTCGGGTCGAAGGTGGACCCGGCGTCGATCATGATCGGCGGGGTGCCCATCGACCTCGGTGCCGACTACCGGGTCACGATGAACAGCTTCCTCGCCGATGGCGGCGACGGCTTCACCGTGTTCACCCAGGGCACCGACCGGATCACCGGGATCGTCGACGTGGACGCCCTGGCCGACTACTTGGGCGCCTCCTCGCCGGTGGCGCCCGGACCACAGGACCGCATCACGATGGCCCCATAGCCGGAATCGCCACCACGAGACCGGAGGGCCGGGTCTGTAAGGCCCGGCCCTCCGTCCCGTCAGGGTCAACCAGTTGCCCGTGGTCGCACCACTCCATGACGAAGGGTGACATCGAGATCCGGATGTCCGCGGAGCCCTGGACGCAGGGCTCCGCCTGGCCCCAGGGGGTCGAGGACGGCTCGGTCCGAACCGCTGGTTGGGCCACTCCTGAGAGAAGCAGCAGCCGTTTTCATGCCGGCACTCGAATCTGGAAGGTTATGGTGGGAAGATAGCGGCAGGAGTCCCGAGGGACTCCCCACCTCCCCGCCAACCTCTCGGAAGTTGCCTACGCCCCCAGCGACAGCCCCCAGGTCACCAGCGCCAGGCCGGCGAGCACCAAGGCCTGCACCGCCATCCGCAGCCACCGGTTGCCGATGATGCCCTTTTCGAGCATGGCGGCCACCGCCTCGGGGTCGCCCCGCTTGCTCTTCAGTTCCATGAGGTCGCCGAACATGAAACCGCATCCGGTCAGCAGCGCCGCGGCACCCATGATCACCAGCCAATCACCCATGGGGCGAAGGGTAGGTGGTTGGAGGCTGAGATGGCGGGCCGGCCCGGGCGGATGTCATCGGTGCGAGGCAATCGAACATCGGGTGGGTCAGGGGCGGGTGCCGTCGGGGTCCCCGGACGACCGCCTCACCCCACCCTGCGCACGATCTCGGCGACGGCCGCCTCGGCGTCGGGCACGCAGGTCACCAGCGCGGCGTCGGTCTGCAGGCGGACGCCGATCTCGTCCACGAATGCGGCCCACACCGGGCCGACCGCCACCACCGGGTGGGCCGGGCTCCCATCGAGGGCGGCGATGAAGGCATCGTTCCAGGCCATCATCAACTCGGTGAGGGTCCCGATGCTGCCCGGCAGGGCGATGCATCCGGCGCTGGTGGCGAGCAGGTCGCCGATGCGAGCGGCGAGGCCGGGGGCGGGCCGTTCCTCGGACACATGCCGGTTGGCCGCGGGCCGGGAAGGGAACAGTGACGGGGCGGTGATCCCGACGACGTGCCCGCCGGATTCGGCCGCACCGCGCGACACCGCCTCCATGAGGCCGCCGTAGCCGCCGGTCGCCACCGCGAATCCGGCGGCGGCGAGCAGCGAGCCACAGCGGACCGCCGCCAGGTAGTCGGGATGATCCGGCGGGGTTGTCGACGCTCCGAAGACGGCGATCTGCTTGACCATGGCAAGCGAGGGTAGTCCCGAACGGTTAGGGTCGGGGCTTCCATCTAGAGGAGGGGAAACCCATGTCCGATTCGTCCGGGTTCAGCTCGAAATCCGTCACCGGCAGCACGTCCACGATGGTCGCTCTCGTCGGCAGCTTGATCGCCCTGATCGGGTCGTTCCTGACCTGGGCGACCATCTCGGGCGGCGGGGTCTCCGTAAACG
>JAHJML010000015.1 GCA_018821365.1 Actinomycetota bacterium
CAGTGCCTGGACGTCCCGGGTGGTCAGTAGCGTCGACATCTGCCTCTCCTGCATCGGGATGCATCTTCTGCATCACCTGCATCGTATGTGGCCCTAGCGAGTGGGCATTAGGGGCAAAAGGCCCTTCCGGTGGGACCTTCGCCGGGCGGTGGGGCCGGCCCCGGATGGCACAGGCCCGACCACCGGCCCATCGCCGCCCGGCTCCGGGTGCCAGACTCCCCCCCGTGAGCACATGGACCACTCCACTGGTGCTGGCGTCCGGGTCGGCGCGGCGGCGCCAGATCCTCGAGACCGTCGGCATCCCGATCGAGGTCGATCCCTCCCGGGCCGACGAGTCGTTTTCCCCCGGCCTCCCCGCCGAGGAGGCGGTAGTGATGCTGGCTCTGCGCAAGGCCACCGAGGTCGCCGCTCGCCATCCCGGCCGGGCGATCCTGGCCGCCGACACCCTGGTCCGGGTCGACGGCCAACTCCTCGGCAAGCCCAACGACTCCGCCGACGCCCGCCGGATGCTCGGCCTCCTGTCGGGTACCTGGCACGACGTCCTCACCGGCGTGGTCCTGGTGGCCGACGGCGTGGTGCGGGAGCGGATGGCCCACACCCGGGTGCTCTTCGTCGATTCGACCCCTGCCGAAATCGATCGATACGTGGCGGGTCCCGAGCCGTACGACAAGGCGGGGGCCTACGGTATCCAGGCCGTGGCAGGCTGGTTCATCGCCGAGATCCGGGGATCGCCGTCGAATGTCATGGGTCTGCCATTGGCAGAGGTCCGTGAGTTGCTGGCAGAGGCCGGCCTCCCGTTGCCCGCTCTGGGTTCCTGAGCGCACCGGAGAGCATCCCCGGTGGCGGTGGCCGCCGAGCCCGACCGACTCGGCCGACGGCTCCCCTGCCAACCGAGAGTCATGCCGCCGTCGGCCCCCACCGTGGCTGCCTACGCTTGGTCGGTGGCCACCGTGCGCTTCGACGATCTGACCCCCGGCGCCGAGCACTCCTTTGAGTTGACGGGTCTCGTCGGGGAGTGTGTTGCCCATGATCTGGACGATGTCGTTGCGGTCGTTCGCGACGCCCAACGGGCAGCGCTGCGGGGCCGGTGGGTCGGCGGTTTCATCTCCTATGAAGCTGCGCCGGCTTTTGATGCAGCGCTGTCCACCAGGACTCCAACCAGGGCGGTACCGCTCGCATGGTTCGGCGTGTTCGAGGGCAGTGCCCCTGTTCCGCAGCCGACGCGGGGGGGCGCCTATCGAGTCGACGGTTGGAGGCCTTCTGTCGATGCGGTGCGTTACGGCCAGGCCGTGGCGTCGATCCGACACAGGATCGCCGCTGGCGACACCTATCAGCTCAACTACACGTTCCGGTTGCGGAGTCGCTTCACAGGAGACTCCGTTGCCTTCTACGCCGACCTGTTGGCCGCACAGCGGGGCGGGTACGGCGCCTACCTCCACACCGGCGACCTGGTCGTAGTCAGCGTTTCGCCCGAACTGTTCTTCGACCTCAGCCACGGGCATCTCACCACCAGGCCCATGAAGGGGACGCTCCCGAGGGGAAGATGGGCCGAGGACGATCGGGAACACGCTGCGCTACTGGCGGGCTCGGAGAAGGACCTCGCCGAGAATCTGATCATCGTCGACCTGCTCCGCAACGACCTGGGAAGGGTGTCGGAATTCGGGTCGGTAGATGTCGAGTCGCTGTACCAATTGGAGCGCTACGAAACCGTATGGCAGATGACCTCGACGATCACGTCCCGGGCACGGTCCGACGTCGAGATCGTCGACGTGTTTCGGGCCCTGTTCCCGTGCGGATCGGTCACCGGGGCACCCAAGCCGAGGACGATGGAGATCATCGCGGACCTGGAGGACGCTCCCCGCGGGGTGTACTGCGGAGCGATCGGGTTCATCGAGCCCGGAGGTGCCCGAGCGGTGTTCAGCGTCCCGATCAGAACGGTCACGATCGATCCGTCCACCGGTAACGCCGAGTACGGGGTCGGCGGCGGGATCACGTGGGACTCGACCGTTGAGGGGGAGTACGCCGAGACGGTGGCCAAGAGTCGGGTGCTGACCGAAGCCCGGCCCCCATTCCTGCTTCTGGAGACCCTCCTCTGGGATGGCAAGAGATACCAGGAGCTCCGCCGGCACCTCGAACGGCTGGCGGCATCCGCCGAGTACTTCCGGTACCGCTGCGACCTCGAGAGTGTCGGCGCAGCCCTGGATGCTGCTTCTGGGGAGACGGGATCGTCGCCGGCCCGCGTGCGACTGACCCTCTCTGCTCAAGGCAGAACCGAGGTGTCGGTCGAGTCGCTCGAAGTGTCCGACGAACCAGTGGTCCTGGCCATCGACGACGTGCCGGTCGATTCCACCGATCCGATGCTGTTCCACAAGACCGACGCCCGCCAGCGCTACGACGACCGACTGGCTCGCCATCCGGGTGTGGACGACGTGGTCCTGGTCAACGAACGAGGCGAGATCACCGAGACGACCATTGCCAACCTGCTGGTTCGCATCGAAGGCCGATGGTTCACTCCGCCCCTGAATTCTGGGTGTCTTCCGGGGGTATACCGGTCCAAGCTGCTCGCAGCCGGGGAAGTCGTGGAGCGGGTGCTGACCCCTGACGACCTGGCGAACGCCGAGGAAATCGCGGTGGTCAACTCGGTGCGATTGTGGAGAGCAGCCCGGTTGGCCTGAGCCCCTGCAATCGAAGGGCAGGGCGGAGTAGGGCTACCCCATGGGTCGGATCGTCACCGCCGGTTGGGTGGTCCCGGCCGCTCGAGACGGCAACCCGACCGCGCCCACCTCGGGGCCGGATCCGTTGGACAAGGGACCGGAGGGGCAAAGGCGGCGTGACCGGCGCCCCCCTCACCAGGGCCGAAAGCCTCTGGCCTCACAAATCTCCTACGCGAGAGTGACGACCATGTTCGGACGCTCGAGGGCGGGGGTTGTTGTCGGTCGACGCCGACCAAGGTGGAATCGCCGTCCCGGTCGGAGCGGTGATGGCCGTCGACGGAGGGGTCGCAGGCGTGCACGCCCTCATTGAGTCTCGCCGACGGCGGCTAATCTCGTTGGGGCGATTCCCCATTGCCTAGAACCTGAGCGGATTGGTGGCGAGAGAGAATGAACTCACTTGAAGTTGCTGTTCCGGCCATGTACGCCGATCACCATGTGCTCGAAGTTCGGCGGATCTTGTTTGAGATCCCCGGAGTGGAAACGATCAACGCATCCGCCGCATTCAAGGTGGTAGAGATCACCTACGACCCTGAGAAGACGTCGGAAGACGTTCTCAGACGGACGCTCGAAGAGGCGGGATACCTCGGGCAACCTACGACACCGACCGAAAGCGGAGAGCCGGCGGTTGGTGGTGACGGCACGACCTACTTCCGGCACATGGCGGCCGTTGGAACCGCCGGAACCATCGTCTCCTTCGGACAGGAGATCATCTCTGCGGGCGGGCCTGCTGGGCCGACGCCGGGAATGGCGACCGATTCCCCGATGGAAGAGGGAGAACCTGAACATGGCTGAAGAGGCAACGACGACCCCGAGGAACAAGCGGCGCACCCCGGAAGAGGCATCGATCGACCCCGCCGCGCAGGAGATGCTGACTCTTGCCGATCTCATGGGCCTCGGTACCGCCTTCAGCCGAGCGGACGATCTGGCTCCGTGCACCATCGGTGCGGTGGGCATGTGCTGCTCGCTGTGTGCCATGGGACCTTGCCGGCTCACCAAGGATGGGGGCACGGGCATCTGCGGAGCGACCATCGACACCGTTCAGGCCCGGAACTTCGTCAGGTCGGTGGCGGCCGGCTCGGCGGCCCACTCCGACCACGGTCGCGATATGGCGTTCACCCTCAAGGCGGTCGCCAACGGCGAGGCGCAGGGATATGCGATTCGCGACATCGCCAAACTGCGCAATGTCGCCGCCAAGTACGGCATCCCCATCGAGGGCCATGCCCCCGAAGAGATCGCCAACGAATTGGCGGACCTCTACATCACGCAGTTCGGGCAGCAGCGCGGCTCCCTCGTTCCCGTCGTGCGCGCCCCGGAGAGGCGCAAGAAGCTCTGGGACGAGCTCGGGGTCACGCCGCGCGGTGTCGACCGGGAGGTCGTCGAAGCGCTGCACCGGACCCACATGGGTGATGATCAGGATGCCTCCCATCTGATGCAACACGCGGTGCGCACCGCCCTGGCTGACGGCTGGGGCGGAAGCATGATCGCCACCGACGTCTCGGACATCCTGTTCGGCACGCCGGCTCCGGTGCTGGGCGAAGCGAACCTCGGTGTCCTCAAAGCTGACATGGTGAACGTCGTGGTCCACGGCCATGAGCCCACCCTCAGCCAGATGATGGTGGCGGCTTCGCAGGACCCGGAGATCATCGCCTACGCAAAGGCAGCCGGAGCGGAAGGCATTGCCCTCTCGGGGATCTGCTGCACGGCCAACGAGATCCTGATGCGACAGGGCATCCCGGCTGCAGGCAACTTCCTTCAGCAGGAACTGGCGATCCTCACCGGTGCCGTCGAGGCAATGGTGGTCGACGTGCAGTGCATCATGCAGGCGTTGGTAGCACTGGCCGAACGCTTCCACACAAAGATCATCACCACCTCGCCAAAGGTGAGAATCAAGGGCGCCACCCACATCGAGTTCGATGAGGCACACGCCCTGACGATCGCCAAGGACGTCCTCAAGACGGCGGTCGACAACTACCAGAACCGGGCCAAGATCCAGATCCCCGACTTCAAGAGCAGCTTGATCCCGGGGTTCTCCCACGAGTACATCAACTACATGCTCGGCGGTTCCTACCGGGCATCGTTCCGACCTCTCAACGACGCGATCATCTCCGGGAGGATTCGAGGAGTGGCGGCGATCGTCGGATGCACCAACCCCCGCATCCGGCACGACTTCAACCACACCACGATCACCGAGGAGCTGCTCAAGCAGGACGTGTTGGTGGTGGAAACCGGTTGCAGCGCCATTGCCAGCGCCAAGATGAGCTTCCTCCTCGGTGAGGCCGGTCTCGATCGGGTCGGGCCCGGGCTGCGGGAGGTATGTGAGACGGTCGGGATCCCACCCGTGCTCCACATGGGGTCCTGCGTCGACAACACCCGCATCCTGACCGTCCTCACCCAGATGGTGGAGGAGGGTGGCCTGGGCGACGACATCGACGCGATTCCGGCCGTGGGTCTCGCCCCGGAGTGGATGAGCGAGAAGGCCCTTTCGATCGCCACCTACTGCGTTGCCTCCGGCGTCTACGTGATGATGGGCGGCTACAACCCGGTCGAAGGCCGCGGTGACAAGGTCCCCGACAGCGTCCTGGTATCGGAGCTCATCGGCGACGGCTGGGAGGAGACCTACGGCGGCAGGCTGGAGTTCCTCGATGACCCACAGGAGATGATCCGGCGCACGCTCGCCCACATCGACGCCAAGAGAGCAGCGCTCGGTCTGTCCGCATACGACCCGACTCAGTTCGGGCGGAGCGGTGACGCCAGACTCGATGCAATGGAAGAGGAGATGGGAGAGGCAACCCTGGACGAACGCCGGGCCGCACTCTACGGCCAGGTTCCGACGAGCTAGAGGAGGCAAGGTACATGTCCCGGTACATCGCGACCCGGGCCATCCGGGGTGCCAATGCACTGGTTGGCGAAGCGGAGGCGATGCTGGAGCAGGCGCTCAGCGAGAAGGGCCCCGACACGCCCGTTGCCTTCCCCAACACCGCCTACCACCTGCCGGTCATCTTCGGGATGACGGGCAAGGAGATCGCGCATCTCGGCGAGCTGCCCGAGATCCTGGTGCAGGCTCGCAGTCTGCTGCACCCAACGCCGTCTCGAGAGCATTGGACCCCCTACCTGGGTGAGACCCTCGACAGCGGTATGGCCACGCTCTTGGCCGCCGAGACCATCGAAGCGATCCGCTACGTCTACGGTCTCCAGCCCGAGTCGATGCCCGGTTTCGAGTTGGCCGGCGGCACCTCATTCACCAGCCCGGACATGAACGGCGGCGGGAACCAGCCTCCGAACGGCCATCTGAACGGCGCCATCGACGATATCCAGCTGAGATCCTGGGGTATCCAGTTGGTTGACGGCCGCATGCCCGGGTTCGCCGCGATCGTCGGCTGCGCCAGTTCCAACGAGGCTGCAGTCCAAATCGTGCGTGAGTTGCAGCGCCGCAACATCTTGTGCTTCTTGTCCGGCAACGTCAACGGCCACAGCATCATCGACCAACTCCACGAGGAGGGCGTCGAACTCGGGTACGACACCTATACGGTGCCCTTCGGCACCGACACGATCAGTGCCATCTATGCCCTGGGGTTCGCCACCCGCTCGGCACTCACCTTCGGCGGTCTCAAGGGTGGGCAGCCCCGCGAGATCCTCAACTACAACAAGGACCGGGTGTTCGCTTTCGTCCTCGCCCTCGGCGAGGTCGACGACCTGAAGTACTCGGCAGCCGCCGGGGCCATCAACTTCGGCTTCCCCGTCATCGCCGACACGGTCATCCCGCAGATTCTGCCAACCGGCATCACCACATACGAACACGTCGTCTCGATGCCGTGGAACGAGATCGATGGAGCCAACGATACGGAGAAGGCCGAAAGGCTGGTGCAGAAGTGCATCGAGGTGCGCGGCGTCAAGGTTCGGGTGGCCAACGTTCCGGTGCCGGTTCCCTACGGGTCTGCCTTCGAAGGCGAAGTGGTCCGCAAGGCGGACATGCGCGCCGAGTTCGGCGGCCGGGACTCGCGGTGCTTCGAGTACCTGAAGATGGCCAAGCTCGACGAGTTGACCGACGGCAAGATCGAGGTCATCGGACGCGGACTCTCGGACGTGCCCGACCAGGGCAGCATGGACATGGCGATCCTCATCGAGGTGGCCGGACGGCAGATGGAGCAGGACTTCGAGCCGGTTCTCGAGCGTCAAATCCACTACTTCGTGAACGGAGCTTCGGGCATCCAGCACATCGGGCAGCGAGACATCACCTGGATTCGTCTCTCCACCAAGGCTGCAGAAGCCGGATTCGACATGGAGCACTTCGGCAAGATCCTGCACGCCCGCTTCCACTCCGACTTCGGTGCAATCGTCGACAAGGTGCAGGTCACGATCATCACGGAACCCGAAGAGGTGGAGGCGCGGCTGGAGGAAGCGCGGGCGGCCTACGACTTCCGCAACAAACGCCTGGCCGATCTGACCGACACAGCAGTCGACGAGTTCTATTCCTGCACGCTGTGCCAATCGTTCGCTCCCAACCACGTCTGCATCGTGAGCCCGGAGCGCCTGGGCCTGTGCGGGGCCTACAACTGGCTCGACTGCAAGGCCTCCTTCAGCATCAACCCCACCGGGCCCAACCAGCCGATCAAGCTGGGGAGGATCATCGATCCCGTCCGCGGCTACTGGGAGGGCACCAACGCCTACGCCAGGATTGGTTCCCACGGCGTCGTCGAAGAAGTGGCGATGTACTCCATCATGGAGAACCCGATGACGGCCTGCGGCTGCTTCGAGTGCATCATGATGCTGATACCCGAGGCGAACGGCGTCATGGTCGTGAGCCGCGAGGACACCAGCATGACTCCGGCGGGCATGACGTTCAGCACCCTGGCCGGAATGGCAGGGGGCGGCATCCAGACTCCGGGGGTCATGGGCGTCGGCAAGTACTACTTGATCAGCCCGAAGTTCATCTCCGCCGATGGTGGCTTCAAGCGGGTGGTGTGGATGAGCAGCGTCCTGAAGGATGGCATGGCCGAAGAGCTCAAGATGGTCGCCGAACGCGAAGGCGATGCCGAGCTCATCGATCGGGTCGCGGACGAGCGATCGGTCACCACGGTCGAAGAGCTCTTGCCGTGGCTGGAAGAGAACGGCCATCCGGCCCTGACGATGGACCCCATCATTTGACCGGTGGGATTCGCATTGGATTCGCATTGAGAGCAGACAGTCGAGTACACGGGAGGTCGGATCGCCATGCCCGTTGAAATCCCAAAGGATTCCTGGCCGGGTTCGGTGAACACGGTCACCCTGGGTGCCACCGGCGACCAGGGTGGCTCCAGAACGTCGACGGTGACGATCGGCGGAGAGCAATCACTGCCCTTCATGCACTTCGAGAACCCGACGCCTCACCGACCGGTGATCGCCATGGAGGTCGCAGCCGCCCGTCCCGCTGACTGGTCGGCGGTGCTGCTGGAGGCGTGGGGCAGCACCCTCGATGATCCGGCTGTGTGGGCCCGGGCCTGCGAGGACGCCGGTGCTGACCTGATCGTGCTCCAGTTCGGACTCAAAGGTTCGGATGATGGACCGGTGTCGGCCGAATTCGCCGTCGAGGTGGTCAAGGAAGTGATGGATTCGACCGGGCTACCCCTGGTGGTTCTGGGTCCCGGGCAAGCCGAGATCGACAACTCGATTCTGGTCCCCATCGCCGATGCGACCAAGGGAGAGCGGATCGTGCTGGGGCTGTGTGAAGAGGGCAACTACCGGACGATCGTTGCCGCTGCCATGGCCAACGATCACCTGGTGTTGGGAAAGACACCGATGGATGTGAACCTCGCAAAGCAGCTCAACATCCTGATGACCGACATGGGCTTGCCCCTCGACCGGATCGTGATGGATCCCACCACCGGAGCCCTCGGCTATGGGATCGAATACGGCTACTCGGTGATGGAGCGCCTGCGGTTGGCCGCGCTGCAGGGCGATGCGATGACGCAGCTGCCGATGTTGGTCACCCCCGGCGTAGAGACCTGGAAGACCAAGGAGTCCAAGGTCGGAGCGGGGATACCCGACGAGTGGGGTGAGTGGGCGGAGCGTGGAGTCAACTGGGAGACGCTCACGGCGGTGGCGTTGATCGAAGCCGGGGCGGACGTGGTCGTCCTCCGCCATCCGCAGAGTCTTGTACGAGTGCGAGCCGCCATCGCCGAGCTGACGGCCTCGGAAACGGCGTAGGAGAGAACCATGGCGCTTTCCGGAATCCAGATCTACAAGATGCTTCCGCAGACCAACTGCAAGGAGTGCGGCTTCGCCACTTGCCTGGCGTTTGCGATGAAGCTGGCCGCCAAACAGGCCGAACTCGATGGCTGTCCCTACGTCACCGAAGAGTCGAAGGCGGCGCTCGCCGAGTCGGCGACTCCCCCCATCCGGCTGGTGACCCTCAAGGGCAAGGCCGGCGAAGCGAAGGCCGGCAACGAGGTTGTGCTGTTCCGCCACGAGAAGACCTTCTACAACCGCCCCGGTGTCTTCATCCGCGTACTCGACACCGAGGATGACGAGGTGATCGAGAACAAGGTGAGGACCGGCTCGTCCTACTCGGTCGACTACGTCGGCATGGAGTTGAGGATCGACGGCTTCGCCGTCGAGGCAGCATCCGGCGACAGGACCAGGTTGGCGACGGTGGTGGAGGCGCTGCGGGCCTCGACCGGCCTGCCTCTGATCCTGGTCGGAAGCGATCCGGCGGTCCTGAGCGGCGGACTCGACAAGCTGGAGGGAGAGGCCCCACTCATCATGGGCGCCGATACCTCCAACTGGGAGGCGATGGCCGATCTTGCCGCCGGCCGCGGGGCCGCGTTGGGGATCCGCGGCGGGAGCATCGAGGAGCTCGCCCAGCTTTCCGAGAAGATCAAGGAGAAGGGGGTCGAAGACCTGGTGCTGTACCCAGCGGTCGACAGCATGAGTGCCTCCCTGGCCCTCAACACGCAGATCCGGCGGCTGGCGCTCAAGAACTTCCGGCCTCTCGGCTACCCCACGATCGCATTCGCCGCTGCTTCCGGTGACCAGGGTCGGGAGTCTCTGATGGCCGCTCAGGCCATCTGCAAGTACGCGGGCTTCGTCGTGATCGACACATTCGCGCCGGAGCTGATCTACCCGCTGCTCGTGCTGCGGGAGAACATATTCACCGACCCACAGAAGCCGATCCAGGTCCTCCCGGCGCTCTACGAGATCAACAGCCCGGGGCGGTCGGACCCCGTGCTCGTGACCACCAACTTCAGTATCACCTATTTCAGCGTCGCCAACGAGGTGGAGGGCGCCGGGCTGCCGGCGTGGCTTCTGGTCACCGATGCCGAAGGCATGTCGGTTCTCACTGCCTGGGCGGCCGGCAAGTTCGACGCCGAGTCGATCGCCAAGGCCGTCAAGCAGTTCGGTGTGGCCGACAAGGTGGATCAGAAGTGGATCGTGCTCCCGGGGCACACCGCGGTTCTCTCCGGAGAGCTCGAGGAGGAGTTGCCCGATTGGGTGATCAAGGTCGGACCGCGAGAAGCAGTGGATCTCCCCGGGTACATGAGGCAAGTCCTCAACTGAATCCTCAACTAGGACAAGAGGTCGAGAGAAACCGATGGCCGGCTACACCGCGAAATTCGACACCGTCACCGAAGCGGTCATGGTGTCCGCGGGCGAATTGGTCGTCGAAGTAGCCGATCGCGCCGGGATCGAGATCCATCAACCGTGCGGTGGCCAGGGCCGCTGCGGGCGGTGTGCGGTTCGAATCGAATCGGGCCGAGTTCGGCGGCGCAGTGTTCTCCGCTTGTCTCAGGCGGACCTGGACGCCGGGTATGCCCTCGCTTGCCAGACGGTGGTGGAGGGCGATGTCTCCATCGTGGTACCGCCTCCCGAGCGGATCCAGCGGCGGCTGACCACCGATCACATCGCACCCGAATCCGTCGTTCCTGAGGGATACGACCCGGAGAAGGCACAGACCGTACGGCGGGTGCTTCTCAGCCTGTCTCCTCCCTCGATGGATGATCAGACCGACGACTGGGGTCGCGTGGCGATGGCCCTGCGCCGTGCCACCGGCGTCGACCGGCTCGAAGCCTCACTCGAGCAGATTTGGCACCTGGGCGGGATACTGCGGTCCTCGGACTGGCAGATCGCCGTGACGTTCGTCGCCGGAGGCACAGAGGGTGAAACGGCCCGGCTCATCCGGGTCCAACCGGCCACCGAGGCCGAAAACGAGCCCCTCTGCGGCCTGGCCATCGACATCGGGACCACCACGGTCACCATCTGGCTGGTCGACCTGACGACCGGGCGGGTGCTGCACCAGGCCAGCGAGTACAACCAGCAGATCACCCGGGGCGAGGACGTGATCTCCCGGATCATCTACGGAAGCAAGGGCGCCGGTGGAGACGATCTCAGGGCATTGGTGCTGGAGACCATCAACGGGCTGGTGGAGGCAGCTTGTCGCCGGACCGGCATCGATCACCGTGCGATCGCCAAGGCGACCATCGGCGGCAACAGCACGATGATGCACCTCCTGCTGGGGGTCCCTCCCGAGAGCATCCGGCTGGAGCCCTTCGTGACGGCGATCAACAATTGGCCACTGCTGCGGGCCGAAGAGGTCGGCATTGCGATGCACGCCGACGGCGTCGTCGATGCCCTTCCCGGCGTCGCCAGCTATGTGGGTGCCGACATCACCGCCGGCGTGCTCGCCGCCGGACTGCGCTCGACGCCCGACACCACGCTGTTCATCGATGTCGGGACCAACGGGGAGATCGTGCTGGGCTCGTCGGAGTGGCTGGTCACCTGTGCCTGCTCGGCGGGCCCGGCGTTCGAAGGTGCCGGCATCCTGCACGGCATGCGCGCCGACAAGGGAGCGATCGAGGAGGTGTGGATCGACGGCAACACCTACGAGCCCACCTGCCGGGTGATCGGGAATGTTCCGCCGCGGGGCATTTGCGGCAGCGGACTCATCTCTCTGGTAGCCGAGATGTTCGTGACGGGGATCGTCGACAAGGGCGGTCACATCAACCTGACCCTGGAGACCCCCCGGGTTCGGCGTAGTGTCAAGGGTGCCGAGTACGTCGTCGCCTGGGCCGATGAGGCCGAGACCGATCAGGACATCGTGATCACGAGGGTCGACATCGACAATCTCCTCCGAGCCAAGGCGGCCATCTACGCCGGATTCAACGTCCTCGCCGATGTAGTGAGCGTTGGACTCGAATCCGTCCAGAAGGTGCTGATCGGGGGGTCTTTCGGCAAGTACATCAACGTGGAGAAGGCTGTCGGCATCGGACTTCTCCCCGATCTGCCCTGGGAGCGCTTCGACTACCTGGGCAACACATCGGTCAGGGGCGCCTACCTGGCTCTGCTGGATCGTGAGGCCCGCGCTGAGATAGCGAGGATCGCCGCGTCGATGATCTACATCGAATTGTCGGCGGACAACACGTTCTACGAGGCATTCACGTCGGCGATGTTCCTGCCGCACACGGATCTCTCCCGCTTCCCGTCGGTGGCAGCGGCGATGACCAACGAAGGGTGAACCATGTACATCATCGGTGAAAACATCCACATCCTCTCCGACAAGGTGAAAGCTGCCCTGGCCGACCGGGACGCCGGCTTCTTCCAGCAGTCGGCCGTCGCCCAGGTAGAGGCAGGCGCCCAGGCGCTCGATCTCAACCTCGGCCCTCGCAAGAAGGACGGGGAGGAGGTCTTCCCCTGGATGGTGAAGACCGTCGAAGCGGTGGTCGATGTCCCCTTGAGTCTCGACAGCACCAATCTGGCGGGGATCGAGGCAGGGCTCAAGGCCGTCACGAAGGCCCAGCCGATCATCAACAGCGTATCGGCAGAGGAGGAACGGCTCGAAGCAGTCCCGCTGATAGCCAAGAAGTACAACGCCAAACTGGTGGCCCTCACCATGGCCAAGAGTGGAATACCGGTGTCGGCCGACGAGCGTGTGAACATCGCGATCGAGAGTCTGATCCCGCGCCTGGTGGAGATCGACTATCCGATCTCAGACCTCATCATCGACCCGTTGGTGCTGACCGTCTCGGGCTGCCAGGAGTATGCCCCTGAGTTGATCGAGGCTATTCGCACCCTGCAGGTCGCCTGGGATCCTCCCCCGGCGATCTCGGTGGGGATCTCCAACGTTTCCAACGGAGTGCCCACCGAGGGCCGCTCACTGATCAACCGCGTCTACTGCGCCATGTTGATGGGAGCCGGTCTGCAGATGATGATCGCCGACCCGTTCGACCAGAAGCAGAACGAAGTGATTCGGGTCATCGAGGAACGGGACGCCAGCACACCGGTCGGCAAGCTGTACCTGGCGATCAGCGATCGCGTCGCGGCGATGGAGGAACCGACGGTCGCCGACGTCGACACGACCGATCCCGAGCAGATGGAGATCTGGAAGACCGTGCAGATCCTGTTCAACAAGGTCATCTACGCGGAGTCGTACCTGCAGCAGTAGCCCGGAAGGAGACAGGCGTTGACCAAACTGAAACCGGCGCGTCGCTGGCAGCCCGCGTGGCGTCCCTTCGGACGTACATCCCTGGGCAACCGAACCCTGGCAGCGGTAGAGCGGGCCTTCAAAGGGCCCGTGTACGGGTGCCGAATGTGCGGCAACTGCCTCCTGCAGGAGACGGCCTTCATCTGCCCCATGGAGTGCCCCAAGGGCCTCCGCAACGGCCCCTGTGGCGGCTCCACGCCCGAGATCTGCTACGTCGACGAGACACGGCCGTGCGTCTGGTACAAGATCCACGAGCGAGCCTTCGCCAAAGGCCGGGAAGAGAAGCTCCTGGAGGTCTTGCCACCACTGGATTGGGAGAAGGTCGGGGGCGAGACGTGGGGGGACGTCATCCGCCAGACCCGGGATGTCGGGTTCGGGACGTTCCTCAAGGGCATGCGCCGCCGGGAAACCCGCCATGCAACGCGGGAATCGGTGTTCCAGCCGATCCGTCAGCCGGATTGGTGGCGGGGGGACGCCGAGTACCACCCGCCTGCCCCGGGTGAGCCGGTCTCGGAACTGGAGAGGCGGCTCCGGGCCGGCGAGTTTGTGGTCACCTCCGAGGTGGCCCCTCCGATGGGATCGGCCACCGGGAAGTTGCTCCGCGACATCGAGATGATCAGACCGTACGTCGCTGCGGTGAACTTCACCGATTCCCCTTCTGCCACCGCCCGGATGGCCAGCCAGGCCTGCAGCATCCTCGCCATGCAGAACGGCGCCGAACCCGTCATGCAGATAGCCGCCCGTGACCGTACTCGGGTCGGGGTTCAGGCCGAGGTGATGGGCGCCAGTGCTCTGGGGATTCGCAATCTCCTGTGCCTCTCCGGTGACAGCCCGGCAATCGGGCCCGCGCCGCGCAGTCGGATGGAGGTCGTCGACATCGAATCGGTGCAGATGCTGTGGATCCTGCGGCGAATGCGGGACGAGGGAACCTACCTGGACGGTCGGGAGATCAAGAGTCCGCCGACCTTCTTCCTGGGGGCTGCTGCCTCACCGTATGCGTCGCGGCCCGAGTTCCAGGCGCTGCGCGAGCACAAGAAGGTCAACGCAGGCGCCCAGTTCTTCCAGACCAATCTCGTCTTCGACCCGAAGGGTCTCGAGATCTGGCTGGAGTCTCTGGCCGCAAGGGACATCCTCGACAAGGTGTACATCCTGATTGGCGTCACCCCACTCAAGAGCTACAAGATGGCTCGCTACATGGACGACGACGTGCCGGGCGTCTTCATCCCCGAGCACATCCTGACGCGGCTGGAAAAGGCCGGCGACAAAGCCGGGGAAGAGGGAGTCCAGATCACCCTGGAACTCATCGACCAGATCCGGGGCATGCCGGGCGTGAACGGATTCCACCTGATGCCCGTGATGTGGGAATCGATCGTTCCCCGCATCATCACCGAGGCGGGCCTCCTGCCCCCGGACTTCGAGGCTCCACCCAACCACGACGAACTGATCGCAGGAGCCTGATCGATCATGAAGATCGCCATCAGCGGCAAGGGCGGCGTCGGCAAGACGACTCTGGCGGCCCTCCTCGCCCAGACCTATGCCGATCGGGGCCGGGCCGTGCTGGCGGTCGACTCTGACCCGTCTCCCTCCTTGGCGGGCGCCCTGGCCTTCCCGGAAGAGCTGCTGGAGGAATTGCGTCCGATCTCCGAGATGGACGAGCTGATCGCGGAGCGCACCGGCGCCCAACCCGGTGCGATGGGTGGGTTCTTCACCCTCAACCCGCGAGTGGATGATCTGCCGGAGCGCTACAGCGCCGTGCACGACGGAGTCCGCCTGCTGGAGATGGGTTCGGTCGATTCGGGAGGCTCCGGATGCATCTGTCCGGAGAGCGCCATGCTGAAGACGCTGTTCACCCACCTGCTCTTCCGAGACGACGACGTCCTGATCATGGACATGTACGCCGGTGTCGAACACCTGGGCCGAGCCACGGTCGACTTCGTGGACGCCCTGTTGATCGTGGTGGAGCCCACCAGGCGCAGCCTCGCCACCGCCGCCCAGATCAAGAAGCTCGCCGAGGACATCGGACTCGACGCCATGTGGCTGGTCGGCAACCGCATCCGGGGCGACGCAGACCTGGCGTTCCTGGAACAAGAGGCATTCGATATCCCGCTGCTGGGGTACCTGCCCGAGGAGTCGCGGGTGGTCGATGCCGACCGTTGCGGCGAGTCCGCATATAGCCTGTCGCCGACGCTGCGGGAGGCGGCCGCCCGGATCGCGGACGCGCTCACCGAGGCTGCGTTGGGTTCTAGTTCGTAGCGAGTGAGGGTGGACATGACGACAACGATCGCGGTGGCCGGCAAGGGTGGCGTCGGGAAGACCACGATTGCCGCGCTGACCATCAAGTACTTGGCCGAATCCGGCCGGGGCGCCACGCTGGCGATCGATGCCGACCCCAGCAGCAACCTCAACATGGTGCTCGGCCTCGATCTCGATTGGACGGTAGGGGACATCCGCGAGGGCCTGCTCAACAAGGTCAAGGAGAGCGTGACTGCAGCAGGGGCCGCCATGGGAGGCCTCCCCGGTGGCGTCAGCAAGCGCGAGTACCTCGACTACGAAGTGCGGTCGTCGCTGTCGGAGGGTATCGACTTCGACTTGATCGCCATGGGCCGCGGGGAAGGTCCCGGGTGCTATTGCGCCGTCAACCACAACCTGCGGGAGGTCATCGACGCCATCGGGGGCGGCTACCGCTACGTGGTGATCGACAACGAGGCGGGGATGGAGCATCTCAGCCGGCGAACCACCCGCGACGTGCAACACCTGCTGATCGTGAGCGATCCCACCCAGCGAGGCATCGTGGCCGCCGGCCGGATCGCCGGGTTCCGGAACGAATTGGACATCAACATCGAGAACGCTCATCTCATCATCAACCGACTGCCGACCGACGACATACCTCCGGCCCTGCTCGAGGCAGTGGCGAAGGTCGATGCGCCGCTGCTCGGGACCATTCCGGAGGCCGGAGACGTCACCGAGTTCGAACTGACCGGTCGCCCACTGGTCGAACTCGGACACGACTCTTCCGTCTACCAGGCAGTGGCCGCGATGCTCGCGACGATTCTGTGATCGGGGCCAACGCTCCCGCTGCGGTCCGCCGGCCATGAGGATTCTGGGCGTCATCACCGGTGACTACGGGAGGCGGCACCTCGACAACGTCAGGCAACACGCACCGGCGGAATGGTCGATCGAGGAGTGGCTGGCACCTTCGCGCTACCCGATCGTGATCGACTACCCGGATGAGTTCGTCCCCGACGACCTTCCCCCCGCAGACCTGATCCTCTCGTTCCCCGAGGTGTCTGCGGTGGCCGAGTTGATCCCGGACATCGTGAGGCTGACCGGCGCCTCCGCCGTCATCGCGGCGGTCGACAACGAGGCCTGGCTCCCCCGCGGCTTGGCCCGGCAGTTGCGGGGCTGGCTGGAGGGGATGGGCGTGGTGTGCGTGACCCCCAAGCCACTCTGCTCGCTGACCGGAACGGACTACGGGCTGGCACGGCGCCAGCGCATGCCGTACGAGGATCCGCTGATCTCCGAGTTCGCCCATTGGTTCGGCATGCCCGACCTCCGATTGAGCGTGGATCCGGGCACGAGGACGATCACAGCAGTCTCGGTGTCCCGCGACGCCGTGTGCGGGTGTGCTCGCTACGTGGCGGAGCGGCTCGTCGGAGTCTCTGCCGACGACGCCGAACAGGAGGCGGGCTTGCTGCACCATCACTACCCGTGCCTGGCCAGCATG
Organism: Actinomycetota bacterium; assembly: GCA_018821365.1. GTDB lineage: Bacteria > Actinomycetota > Acidimicrobiia > Spongiisociales > UBA11373 > JAHJML01. The sequence goes on from JAHJML010000015.1 coordinate 16,892, forward strand.
GGCGTCGACGGCGATTTCGACGACACGCTGATGCATGTGTCGGGGAACGTGCTCAGGGACAACGTGGCAGAACAGGTGAAACCGTACCGGCGCATCGGGTATGTCGTCCCGGGAGAGCGGAGTCAGTAGGCGATGGCGGAATCGGCCCGCAAGGACCGGCGGTTCTCTTCACCCGGACTCGATGATCTATCGTCCCACCCAGTGCCCGACTCTCCCCCCGACGGCGTCGATCTGATCCGGTACATGGAATACCGCGACGGCTCGGTCGACCGCGTCGCCGGCACCGTCATCGAGGAGCGCCCGGTGTGCATCTTCGTCAACGGGCGGGAACTGGCCACCCTTCTCTGCACCCCGCGTGACCTGGAGGAGCTGGCCATCGGGTTCGCCTTCTCGGAGGGGATCATCGAGCGGTTCGAAGACATCGAGGTCATGACGGTGTCTGCCGGGCTCACCTGTGTCGATCTGTGGCTGAGGGATCGAGATTTCGAACCATCCAACCGGCGGATCATCACCTCCGGCTGTGGCGGGGGCGTCACCTTCGACGACGCCGAGACCCTGCTCGCCCGTTACGAGCCGCTGGATTCCGGGATGAAGATCGCGCCGTCCCAGATCTCACGCCTGATGCGGGAAGTGCTTCGTTCGGCCGATCTGTACAACACCGCCCGCGGTGTCCACACGTCGGCCCTCAGCGACGGCGACTCCCTCGTACTCACTGCCCAGGACATCGGCCGCCACAACACCATCGACCGGCTGGCCGGGCGGGCGCTGCGGGAGGGCGTCTCGACCGACGGGGCGATCCTCCTCACGTCGGGCCGGATCAGCAGCGAGATGCTCGCCAAGGCGGCCCGGATGCGGGTGCCGGTGGCGATCTCGCGCACGTCCCCGACCAGTCTGTCGGTGGAACTGGCTGCGGCCTGGAACGTCACCCTGATCGGCTACGCCCGGGGCGCCACCTTCCGGGTCTACTCGGCGCCGGAGCGAATCGATTTCGAGTCCGGTTAGGCCGACTCTCCTTCGGGTACCGGCTCCACCCGCACCGCACAGACCTTGAATTCGGGAATCTTGGCCTGGGGATCGAGCGCCGGATTGGTCAGGAAGTTGGCTGCCGACTCGGGGAAGTGGAACGTGGCGAAGACCAGGCCCGGCACCACGCGATCGGTCACGAGGGCCTTGGCAACGATCTCGCCTCGCCGGGACGTCACCCGCATCAGCCCATCTGCGGCGATCGCGGCCGCGGCGGCGTCCTTCGGATGGATCTCCACCAACGCCTCGGGGTAGACCGCCTTGAGGCCTCGGGCCCGGCGCGTGGCCCCACCGCCGTGCCAGTGGTAGATCACCCGCCCGGTGGTCAGCATCAGCGGGTACTCATCGTCGGGCAATTCGTCGGGCGGCATGTGATCGGCTGCCGCAAACCGCCCAAGGCCCCGGCTGAACCGGCCGACGTGCAGAATCGGCGTTCCGGGGTGTTCGGCGTCGGGGACCGGCCACTGGAGTTCGGCCCCGGCTTCGAGCCGGGGATAGGTGACGCCGGCGTAGCTGGGGGTGAGGGCGTTGACCTCGCCCATCACCTCGGCCGCTGAGGCGTGATCCCAACTGGAATAGGGGGCGTCGGCGTCGGGAGCGGCGGCTCCCATGGCGATCATCCGCTCGGCGAGTTGGGTGACGATCCAGGCGTCGGATCGGGCCTCTCCCGGGGGCTCGACGGCCCGGCGCACCCGCTGGATTCGGCGTTCGGTGTTGGTGAAGGTCCCGTCCTTCTCCGCCGCAGCGGCGGCCGGGAAGACGACATCGGCGAAGCGACATGTCTCGGTGAAGAACAGGTCCTGGACCACCAAGAACTCGGTCTCCTCGAGGGATCGACGCACGTGGTTCAGATCGGGGTCACTGACCATGGGGTTCTCGCCGATCACATACAGACAGCGCACCCGGCCCGCCTCGGCGGCGGATAGCATCTCGGTGACCGTGAGACCGGCCCGGTCCGGCATCGGCGCTCCCCAAGCTGCGGTGAACTTCTCGCGCACCGCAGCATCGGCAACCTTCTGGTAGCCGGAATAGACGTCGGGAAGCCCCCCCATGTCACAGGCGCCCTGCACGTTGTTCTGCCCCCGAAGGGGATTGACCCCTCCGCCGGGAACTCCCATGTTCCCCAGCAGCATCTGCAGGTTGGCGCAGCTCATCACGTTGGACACGCCGCTTGTGTGCTGTGTGATCCCCATCGCATAGATCAGTGCGCCGGGCCGGTTCTCAGCCAGGAGGCGCGCCGCCGCTTCGATGTCCGCAGCCGAAACGCCGGTGATGTCACTCGCCACCTCGGGCGGGTACCGGTCGACCACCTCCTGCAAGTCGGCGAAGCCTTCAGTGCGGCTGTCGATGAAATCCTGATCGGCCCAGCCCTCCCGGATGATGACGTTCATCAATCCGTTGAGCAGGGCGGTGTCGGTACCCGGGCGGTGCCGCAGGAACAGGTCGGCGTGCTCGGCGAGGTCGATCCGGCGCGGGTCCGCGACGATCAGCGGAGCGCCCCGATGCCGCTGCGCCCGGCGAATCTTGATCCCAATCACCGGATGCTGCTCGGTGGTGTTGCTGCCGATGACGAAGATGCACCGGCTGTCCTCCGCGATGTCCTGGATGGAGTTGGTCATCGCTCCGCTGCCGAAGGATGTCGCCAGACCGGCGACAGTAGCACTGTGTCACAATCGCGCACAGTGGTCGATGCTGTTGGTGCCCAAGATCTGCCGCGCGAACTTGCCGAAGAGGAAGTTCTCCTCGTTGGTGCACTTGGCAGAAGCGAACACCGCAAACGCATCGGCGCCGTGCGCCTCCTTCTCGTCGGCGAACCGCCCGGCCACGACATCGAGCGCCGTGGCCCAGTCGGTCGCAATGAACGTGTCCGGGGTGATCTCCTCGTCCGGAGAACGGTCGTCGGGCACTGCGGTGACTTGCCACTCGCCGTTCGCCAGTCGGGCGTCGAGGTGCTCGGCGGATAGCAATGCGGCGCGCACCAACGGAGCCGTCAGCCGGTCGGGATGGTGAACGTAGTCGTAGCCGTAGCGGCCCTTCACGCAGAGGGCCATGCCGTTGACCGGTGCCTCGGGGATGCCCGTGACCCGGACGACCTCACCATCCCGGACATTGAGGTCGAGGCTGCAGCCCACCCCGCAGTACGAGCACGTCGTCGGGACCCGGGTGACTTTGTTGACTCGGGCCCTGCCCAGGCTCATCTTGTCGTAGAGGGCGCCGACCGGGCAATACGCGACACACTGGCCGCAACTCTCACACCGTGCGTCGAGCAGGAACTCATCGGCACCCGCCACGAGCCGGGATTCGAAGCCGCGGTGGGCAATACCCCAGACATCGCGGTTCTGGATCTCTGCACAGGCACGAACGCAGCGGGTACAGAGGATGCACTTGTTGCGGTCGATGACGATGAACGGGTTCGGATCGGGATCGACCGCAAACGCGTGCCGGGCACCGCCGGGCTCGGGCCACGGCACCTCGTATTCATAGACCAGCTCCTGCAATTCGCAGTCGCCGTTGACCTCGCAGATCATGCATTCGTTGGGATGGTCGGTGAGGAGCATCTCCAGCACGAAACGCCGCGTGGCCCGGGCGGCCTCGCTCTCGGTGTCGATCTGCATGCCTGCCTGCACCGGGGCGGTACAGGCGGTCTGAAGGCCGGAGGTCCCGTCGACAGAGACGACACAGATCCGACAGGAGCCCACATTGCTCAAATCCGGGTGGTGACACAGCGTGGGGATGCGGATTCCGGCCGACCGGGCGGCCTCCAGGATCGTGCTGCCCTCGGGTGCTACCACCCGGCGGCCGTTGACCGTGAGCGTGACGTTCATGGTTTCCACCCCGCTGTTCGTGGTCATGGCATCGGCTCCCCGATGCGCTGCAACCACTCCAGGTCGCAGCGCAGGCAGCGCTTGCACTCCTCTTCGATGGCGGCCGCGTCGAGGACTCTCTCCACCTCGGAGAAATCCCGCCCGGCGAGCCGCTCCTCTACGGAAAGCATCCCGGGTTCGGGGCGCCGGGACTCGGCGTAGTCCTGTGGATCGTACAACTGGGCAATGTCGTGGCGGACCGGCCGGTAGTACACGCCGCCCAGCTCCCCGGTCTCCAACCAGTGGCGAACGGTGATGGCGACCTGATTGCCTTGGGCCACCGACTGCACGACGGTGGCCGGTCCGCTCACCGCATCCCCGGCGGCAAAGACCCCCGGGACGTCACCGAGCTCGAAAGCCTTCCCGATGTCGATGGTCCCGGCCTGACGAGCCCGGAGGCTGTCGTCGTCCAACCAGGTGATTTGCCCGATCGCCGGTACCAGGACGTCGCAGGGCAGGTCGAACTCCGACCCGGCGATCGGCACCGGCCGGCGCCGCCCGCTCGAGTCGAAGTTGCCGAGGCTCTGCCGCTGCAACCGAACGGCATTCACCGAGCCATCGCCCAGGACGGCAACCGGTGTCACCAGGAAATCGAAGACGACGCCTTCCTCGACGGCCCCTTCGATCTCTTCTCGAATGGCCGGGAGTTCGTCCCGAGTCCGGCGGTAGACGACGCGCACCTCCTCGGCCCCAAGCCGTCGGGCCGACCGGGCGGCGTCCATGGCGGTGTCTCCGCCGCCCACCACTACGACCCGCTTGCCGGAGAGATCCGGCAGTTGGTCGGAGGCGACGTCGCGCAGCATCTGGACACCGTGGTACACCCCGTCTTTGTCTTCCCCATCGATGTTCAGGCTGCGGCTGCGATGGGCTCCCAGGGCCAGCACGATCGCCGCATAGCCGTCCTCCCGGAGGCTCTTGATCGTGAAATCGGTGCCGAGCTGCATTCCGCAGCGGATCTCGACTCCGGCACGGCGGATGTGATCGATCTCGGCGAACAGCGGGGCCCGCGGCAGGCGGTATGACGGGATGCCGTAGGTCATCATCCCTCCCGGCTCCGGCATGCGCTCGAAGACGGTGACCCGGTAGCCCTGCTGAGCCAGGCGCAGGGCGGTGGTCAAGCCGCACGGCCCGGCTCCGACCACCGCCACTCGAACATCCTTGGAGGGAGCCAGGCGGGGCGGAGTCCAGGGCTCGGCGAACTCGTGATCGGCCATGAACCGCTTGACGTGGCGGATCGCGATCGGTTCGTCGATCTGACCGCGGCGGCACACATCCTCGCAAAAGGCGGGGCAGACCCGCCCGCAGATCATCGCAAACGGGTTGGCCTCGCGGTGCACGGCAAGCGCCTCGGAGCGCCGACCCTGCGCCACCAGTGCCAGGTAGGCAGGCACGTCCACCCCGGCCGGGCAGGCGCTGACACACGGCGAGCGGACCAGCTTCTGGCATGCGGCGGCCGGGCAGCGTCCCTCGGTGATGTGAGCCCACAGTTCATCCTCGAAGTGCCGGAGCACCGAGAGGACCGGGGAGGGGGTCAGTTGACCGAGGCCGCAAAGCGAACCTTGCTGCATGCCCCCTGCCAGGTGGCGAATCCGATCGAGGTCGTCGGGCCGGCCCCGGCCGGCCGTGATGCGCTCGAGGATCTCCAGCATTCGCAGGCTGCCGATGCGGCACGGTGGGCACTTGCCGCAGCTCTCGTCACACGCAAACCGCAGGAAGTAGGTGGCGAACTCGACCATGCAGGTGGTCTCGTCGGCGACGATCATGCCGCCGGAGCCCATCACGGAACCCGCCGCCGTCAACGAGTCGAAGTCCACCGGCGTATCCAGATTGGCGGCGGGCAGGCAGCCTCCAAGCGGGCCTCCGGTCTGCACCGCCTTGAATTGCTTCCCCCCGGGAATGCCGCCGCCGATGTCGAAGACGACGTCGTGAAGCGTGATGCCCATCGGCACCTCGATCAGCCCGGTTCGATTCACCATGCCGGACAAGGCGAACACGGCGGTGCCGGGGCTGCCTTCGGTGCCCAGACTCCGAAACCAAGCTGCTCCCTGGCGGACGATCCGGGGCACGAAGGCATAGCTCTTGACGTTGTTCACGTTGCTGGGCTGGTCCCACAGCCCAGCAACCGCCGGATAGGGTGGTCGCGGCCAGGGTTGGCCCCGTTCGCCGTGGATGGATGCCATCAGCGCGGTTTCCTCGCCGCACACGAAGGCCCCGGCTCCCGCCTTGACCTGGATGTCGAAGTCGAAACCGGAACCCAGGATGTCGCGGCCCAGCAACCTGAGTTCCCGGGCCGCCGCCAGCGCCCCCTCCAATCGCCGGATGGCAAGCGGGTACTCGGCTCGGCAATAGACGTATCCGACGGCGGCACCGATGGCGTAGCCGGCGATCGCCATCCCTTCGATCACCGCGTGCGGGTCGCCCTCCAGCACGGACCGATCCATGAATGCCCCGGGATCGCCCTCATCGGCATTGCAGATCACGTACTTGGGCCAGCGTTCGGTCGATCGAGCCAACTGCCATTTGCGGCCCGTCGGGAAGCCGCCGCCTCCGCGTCCCCGGAGTCCGGAGCGAATCACCGTGTCGACGACCTGCTCCGCGTCCATGGCAAGGACGGTCTCGAGCGCCTCGTAGCCGCCGACGGCCAGGTAATCGTCGACGGACTCGGGGTCGATGAGCCCGCAGTTGCTGAGGACCACCCGGACCTGTTTGCGGTGGAAGGGGATTGGGTCTCCCGTCTCCGGATCGACGAGGCTCAAAGATTCGAGAGCCGAGCCGTTGGACCTGGTGAACACCGGCCGACCCTCCCCGACGACGACTCCCTGTTGCAGGGAGGTGCCTTCGAGGTAGGCGGCGAAGATCCCCGGGACCGCCTCGGCGGTGGCACGTCCATAGACCATGTAAGGGCTGCCGGCGGCATGCAATTCCAGGATCGGCTCGAACGAGCACATCCCCATGCAGCCAACCCGGCCGGCCTCCCCCGCCAGGCTCCGTTGCTCCAGTTCCCGATCCACGGCGTCTCGAGTCGCCTCGGCGCCCGCGGCGATCCCGCAGGTCCCCATTCCGACGGTTGCTCGCAGAGCGGTATCCGCCCGGTGCCCCCATCGAGTCCGAGCAGCCGCTCGCCGGGCCGGCAGCCGGTCGGTTGCGGTCTGGGTCATCGGCCCCTGCCTTCCGTCGTCATCCGGGGGCGACGCACTCGGCGAGCCGACCCAAGAGCAGGCTCTCCCCCATGCCGCCCATGACCCGGCCGTCGAGCACTGCGATCGGCGCCAGGGCACACGAACCGACGCAATACACGATTTCCAGGGTCAGCTCACCGTCGTCGCTCGTCTTGCCCGGAGCGACGTTGAACTCCCCACCCACGGCTGCGATCAGGGCCTGGGTGCCCTTGACGTGACAGGCGGTCCCGTCGCACAAGCGCAGGATGTGCCGGCCTCGGGGGTCGAGAAAGAACTGGCTGTAGAAGGTCGCAACGCCGTAGACCTTGCTGGCTGCGAGGCCGAGGCGAGCCGAGATCAGATGGAGTGCTTCGGGCGGCAGATACCCGTAGAGCTCCTGGGTTTGCTGCAGGACCGGGATGAGGGTGCCTTCGCGACCCCGGAGCCGCTGGAGTATTCCATCCATCGGGGCCAGGTCCACCGCGGCCACGGCAGGCTCAGTCGTCACGACACCTCCCGATTCCCGGTCGCGAGAGGCGGCGGGACGCGGCGCGGAGTCTGGGGTCGAGTGAGCGGCGCCTCTTCATCTCACCTCCGGACTCCACCTGCGGCAACCCGATGCTATCAACCGGACCCGAACCGGGGGTCACTCGATCTACCCTTCCCCATGGAAAAAGGGGCCGGGCGCAAGCCAAGGTGGGAACAGGAGCGCAACGATGAGCGCCCAGACGCTGGGTACGATTCTGGCGGGGGGCCGGTCTCTGCGGATGGGCATCGACAAGGCCCTGGTGCCGGTGGGCGGGATTCCCATGGTCGAGTGGGTCGCCGCGGCGCTGAAAGAGGTGGTGGACGAGGTGGTGATCGTGGGTCGCGACGAGCCGATGGCCGGGATTCCGGCCATTTCCGACTTGCGTCCCCGGCCGCGGGGTCCGCTGGCAGGCCTGGTCACCGCGCTGCATCATGCCGCCGGGCGGGCCGTGGTGCTGGTGGCGGTGGACCACCCGTTGGTGCGGCCCGCCACGTTGCAGGGTCTGGTCGATCTGCTCGATCAGGAGGCGGTTGTCCCGGTGGATGGTGGGGTCCGCCAAACCACCTGTGCGGCGTACCCGGCCGCGTTGGCGGCCGCCGCGGACGCTGAGGATCGATCGGGTGGATCGATCCAGTCGCTGCTCGACCGGCTCTCGTGCCGCGAGGTGTGGCCGGAGGAATGGGCGGCCTGGGGCGAAGACGGCCGGTCCTGGTACAGCGTGGACACGCCCGCGGAAGCCGGGTCGGTCCTGGACCGATACTCAACAGACTCCTAGTTCCAGACATCGGAGCCGACATGACAGCAAGAGTTCTCACGGGCAAGGAACCCGCTGCCGCGCAGCGCGCCGAGGTGGCCGAGCAGGTAGCCGCATTGGCGGCCGACGGCGTGAGCGTGGGCCTGGCGACACTCCTCGTCGGCGATGACCCCGCTTCGGCCGTGTACGTCGGAATGAAGCACAAGGCGGCGGTACGGGCGGGGATCAACTCGATCGATCGCAGGCTCGGCGGTGACGCCTCTCAGGACGAGGTCGATGCGGCAATCGACGCACTGAATGCCGACCCGGACGTGACCGGCTACATCGTCCAGTTGCC
>JAHJML010000274.1 GCA_018821365.1 Actinomycetota bacterium
AGGCCATGGTGACCGAGGCGCCCACCATCGATCGCGTGGTCGCGCAGCAACCCGGCGTGATCGAAGACCGGGGCAAGCTCCACATTCGGGGCGGACGCGACGACGAGAACCTGTTCGTGCTTGACGGCGTGAAGGTCAAGGATCTGCTGTCCGGCGAGTCGATGGGCAGCGAGATCGCCTCGCGGGCGGCCCAAGAGGTCAACATCCGCACGGGTGGTTTCGGCGCCCAATACAGCCAGGCCATGTCGGGGGTGATAGAAACGCGGCTGAAGGAAGGTACCTCGCGGTGGCACGGCGCCTTCAGCTATGAGACCGACACCGGGATCGGAGACCAGGATCTTCATCTCATCTATCTGGAGGTCAGCGGTCCCAATCTGCTCGCGCGCAAGATGCTCTCGCTCAGCGGGGTCGACAAGCCCGAGGTGACCTTCTACACCAGTCTGTCGACGGATCTGGACAATGGATACCTACCCAGCATTCGGGATATGGAGAACGGGGCGAAACTCCACCCTTCGATCCGCGACGAAGCGCTCGGCAAGCAGTTCAGCTACGGTGACTTCTTCTATCCCAACTCGACCAACCGTTGGCGGAGCGTTTTCAAGACCGCCTGGAAGATCGACCGGAACAACAAACTGGCGGTCTCCTGGACCAAGACGCTCAGTTTCCAGCAGGACTGGGGTAGCGCCGATATCGGCGACATCAATCGCAATGTGAACAGCTACCCATGGTCATGGGCCAACCACTTCGATCACCAATACACCATTTCGCGCGACGTCAACATTCTCAGCATGCAATGGAACCGGACCTTTGGCGTCCATACGGTCGCGGATCTGCAACTGTGGCGCATCTACTCTGGCTCGCACCGCGACGTCAACGGCCAGCATTGGGATGAGTATGATACGTCTCGCGATACGGACCCCGACGTGGCGGACACCCCGTTTTTTGTAGACGTCGGCGACGCTCCGCTGTGGCGTGATCATCACAGCATCGTATGGGGAGCGGCCAGCGCCTGGGAAGGTCAACTCGGACGTCACAAGCTCTCATGGGGTTTCTCGAGTGAGTATCAGATTGTGCAGTACCTATCCATCGATGCCTTGTCGGTCACGGATGACGCCCCGCTGGGTCGCGAGTTCGACCTGTTTCGGGTGACGCCCAATGCCGGCAATGTCTACCTTCAGGACCACATCGACTACGAAGGGCTCGCCGCCCAGATGGGTGTGGTTTACGACTACTGGTTCCCTGGGGAGCAAGTTCAGAAAGCGCTGGATGCCGGCCAGCAACCGCACATGACCGGTGAGCTTCGCCGCAAGTTCTATGATGAAACGCATGACCTCGGAGGATACCGGTTCAAAGGGCACCTGAGCCCGCGTATCGGTGTCTCCTTCCCGATCAGCGACCGCGCCCACCTCTTTTTCGACTACGGCCACTACAGCCAGCGCCCACCTTACTACTACGTGTACGCGAAAAGTAGCTCACGGTCGAGCGAGGAATTCCCGCGAATTGGAAACCCGACACTGAATCCGCAAATCAGCGTGCAATATGAGATCGGAACGGGTTACCAGTTCAGCGAGCAGACCGCAGCCAAGGCGACTCTCTTCTGGAAAGACCAGTACGACTATCCCACCAGCATCCGGATCAATCTTCGGGAGCGGCAAACAACCCGCAGCAATTTCTTCATCTACTGGAATGCCGACTACGCTCGATCCCGGGGGATCGAGCTGAGTTTGATCCGCAAGCGAGGGAACTTCGTCTCCGGGTCGATCTCCTACACATTCTCCGTGGGCAAGGGGAAAAGCTCCGATCCGAACAAGACCAAACTCGTGCAGGAGCTGGGCGGCGACTCGCGCGAAACGCAGCTCGGCGAAGAGTACCTTTGGTGGAACCGTCCGCATAAGCTGACCGCGACCGCGAGCCTCAGAATCAAAGAGCATGAGGATCCGCCCAAGTGGTTTGGCTTCCGATGGCCCCACGACCTGGAGGCAAACGTGTTTTACAAGCTGCGCTCCGGGCGAGCCTACACGCCGGTGGATGTTTCTGGATCCGAGGTGGCCGAACGGTACTCTCGCGCCGGGCCGATCGACATGTCTTGCGATTTGTCGATCCGCAAAGGGCTCCAGGTCGGGGGCCGGCGGGTGGAGCTTGGCTTCAACGTGTTCAATCTCTTCAATTACCAAACGGTCCTGGAATTCGATCCGGTCACTGGCGAGGCCTACCAGGTGGGCCAGGGCTCGCTCTGGCGTGTCACCGATGATCCTCGCAACTACTACCTCAGTGATGAAGACCTCGTCGCCGCCTTCAACCGAGAAACGGGCCAGGACCTGGGAGCAGAGGCGGCGACCGACCTGCGCCGATCGATCCTGGCCAGCTTCTATCGCTATGCAAACCCA
>JAHJML010000126.1 GCA_018821365.1 Actinomycetota bacterium
CTCGCTCCACGAGACCCCGCAAGGGTGGACATGGAAGTTCGACCCGGGCCTGTTCGCCCACACGATGGTCTCGATGCGAGACCAACTGCTGGCCGCCGGATGCCGGATCGCCCTGTTTCGTGGTGAGGAGAGCGCCATCGTGCCCGCCGATACGGCCGAGTACATGTCGGAACTGCTCGGCCACCGCGCCCCGGTGGTCTCCATCCCGGGCGCCAGGCACCACCTGTTCCTGGATCAACCACTGGCGTTCGTGGCGGCGCTGCGCACCCTGCTGATCGGGTGGGGCCACTAGAGATCCCCGGGCACTCCCTCTAGGGGAGCGATGCAATCGGGCAGGTTGTTGCGCACCGAGTTGACAAGGGTCGAGACCGGATGTGCAGCCATCGCCTCGACGGAAGGCACCAGCATCGCCCGCAGTGCCTCGACCTCGCCGAACCCGGGGTCGAGCCACCGATCCCACCCATCGGCCGGGAGCACCACCGGCATCCGATCGTGGATGGCGGCCACCAACTGATTGGGCTCGGTGGTGATGATGGTGCAGGACACGATGCGCTCCCCGGTTCCCGAATCCCTCCACGATGCCCACAATCCGGCCAGGGCGAGCGGAGAGGCGTCGGCCCGGTAGATGTAGTGGGGAAGCTTGCCCTTGGCCCGCTGCTGCCACTCGAAGAACCCGTCGGCGGGGATCAAGCAGCGCTTGGCAAGGAACGAGTCGCGGAAGGCCGGTCTGGTGGCGATGCTCTCCGCTCTCGCATTGATGTGGCGGTTCCCGATGCTCAGGTCCTTCGCCCAGAACGGGATTAGGCCCCACCGGAACCGTCCGAGACGGCGCTCCCCGTCGTGGTCGGCCACCGCCAGCACCCGGTCGGTGGGGGCGAGGTTGTACGAGGGGGCCGCCGTCTCGAGGTTCTCGACCGGCGCCGCCCCGAAGTGCTCCGCATAGGTGGCGGGGTCCTGAGCCTGGACGAAGCGGCCGCACATGGCCCCATCATCCCAGGGACGGCGCCGCTACGTCCGGCGGGTCGGCCTCCACCGGGTGGCCCGGTCCCACATCACCAGGCAACTGGGTTGGGCGAGCACCGAAGCGGCCAACGAGTAGACGATCGTGATCGCCGTCATCGCCCCGAACTGCTGCAACGGGACGATCGAGGCAAACCACAGCACCCCGAAACCCGCTGCGGTGGTGAGGGCGGCGCCGGCCAGCGCGGCGCCGGTGTGGCCCACCGTGGCCTGGATCGCCTCGATGGCGTTGCCCGACCGCTTCAGGTCCTCGGTGAAGCGGTGGGTGACGTGGATGCCGTAGGGCACGCCGATGCCGATGGCCAGGGAGGCCACCGTGCCGGTGAGCACGTTGAACGAGAGGCCCATCAGGCGCATGGTGCCGAGGGTCCACGCCACCACCAGCAGCGACGGGATCATGGTGACGACGCCCAGCATCGGGCGGCGCTCGGTCACCGCGTAGTAGAGCACCAGCAGAACGAAGGCAGCCGCCAGGGTGATGATGATGGAACGCCGCTGGGCGGCGGTGAGGGTGGTCGATACCTCTCCGATCAGCAGGTTGCGACTGGTGACCGTCACCCGGACCCCGGCGTCGACCAGGGGAGCGGCGTCCTCGAGCAGGGCGGCGGCCAGAGCATCCGCCCCCTCCTCGCCGGCCGAGGTGGAGACCCGGATGGCCGCCACCGACCCGTCGGTGGCCACCACCGAACCCAGGTCCGCCGGGACGTAGTCCGCCGCCAGCATCAGCAGGCCGACGACATCGGCATCGGGGGCGAAACTCACCTCACCGAGGCCCAATTCCCCGAACCGGGCGGCGGCACCGGGGTCGCTCTCGGCGGCTACCTGCCTCGCCAGCAGCACCGCCGACGCCAGCGACAGCGCCTGGGCCCGGGCGCCCGCCATCCGCACGTCGGTGGTGCCGGCCATGTTGGCCTCGGTCTGCAGCATCGCATTGGCCACGTCGGGGTCGAAGAGATTCCCGGTGATCACCACCCCGGTCTGCTCGACGACGTCACCGCCGAACAGGCCGTCGACGACGCCGATGAGGCGCTCGGCCTCCGAACCCCTGGGCACGAACTCGTCCTGGGAGAACTCGGTGGTGAGGCCACTGGCCACCACGATCGACACCACCGTCACCGCCACCCCCAAGGCGAGCGTCGCCACCGGAATCCGGGTCGCCAACACCGTCGTCGCTCTCATCAACCGCGTCAGCGGGCGCAGTGGGTCCCGGGGCGGGCGCTGATCCCGGCGATGGGCGCGCCGGTCCAGCACGTTGCGGATCGAGGGCACCAGCAGCGCCATCACCACGAAGGCGGACAGCACCCCGAGCGAGGCGAAGACCCCGAAGTCGCCGATCGGCGGGATCGGCGAGGCCAGGTTGGTGAGGAACCCGACCAGGGTGGTCACGGTGGCCAGCACCAGGGCGCCCCCGACCGTCAGCAGCGCCACCCGGGCGGCACCGGGAGGATCGGTGCCGAGACTGCGCTCCTCGCGATAGCGGGAGGTGAGGTGCACCGCGTAGTCGATGCCGAGTCCCACCAGCAGCACGGGGACGGCGATCGAGATCTGGGTGAAGGCTCCCACCCACCCCAGGTAGTCGGGCCCGATCAGCACCCCCAACCCGTACATCCACACGATGGCCAGCATCAGGCCGGCCACCCCGACGACGACGTCCGACAGGCGGCGGTAGAAGAAGATCAGGATCACGACGACCAGCAGGAACGCCAGGCCCAGCAGTGGGGTGAGTTCCTTGTCCATGGTCTGCTGCATCTCGTCGTAGATCACCTCGAGGCTGAACACCTCGACGGTCACCCCCCCGGACCCCGAGCCGGCCACCGCGCTCCTGACGGCCTGGGCGGCCACCGACTTCTCGTCGTCGGAAAGGCCGGGCCGGAACCGAACCAGCACCATCCCGGCCCGGGCAGATGGAGCGGCCAGGTCGCGGTCTCTCGAGGTGAGGGCGGCGGCCAGGGCGGCCTCTTCGGAGGCGTAGGCGGCCCCGCCGGCCGCGGTGATCTCGGCATCGGTGGCTGCGGCCGGGTCGATCCCGGCGGCCCGGAGGGCCTCGATCACCGGCAGGGCAAAGGACATGATGGGTGGGGTGTTGGCATCGGCAGGGGCCAGCGACCCGACCACCACCGGGACCGCTTCGAGTGTCGATTGGACCTCGAGCACGGTCTGGACTCCGGCCGCCGAGATCACGTTGCCGTCTTCACCAGCGTCGAGGATCACCTGCACCGCACTGGAGGCCCCCATGTCCTGTTCCAACTGGGTGAAGGCCCTGCCGATGTCGGAGTTCGGGGCGAATGCGGTGATGTCGGTGTCCGTCTGCTGCTGGACGGCGAACACGGCCAGGACGGCGGTGATCGCACCGACCACCCCGATCGCCCACCACGGCCGTCGCTCCACCAGTCGGGCGGCCGGTCCCAGAATCCACTTCATGCAGGTGCGCTCCTCGGATCATCTCGCCGGGCCGTGGGAGGACCCCACCGGTCGAGTTCCCTCACCCGGCCAGGACGTGTTCAGTCCTTGTCGACCCCCGTTCGCTCCCGGCGGCAGATGCGGCATTCGCATACCAGCACGACGGCACCCACCAGGGCCACTGCGGCGAGGATCCACACGAGATTCCACCCGCTCATGGCTCTAGGTGTAGGCCGACCCGGGGACGGAGCCAAGGGCCGAATGACCCCTACTTCTTGTCGATCCCGATGGGGCCGTCGAAGTAGGTGCGGATGGTCGGGTAGGCGAGATGGATGTCGGGCCGTTCCTTGAACCCCCGCAGGATGGCCTTCCAGATCTCCTGCTCGATGATCCGCTTCCCCCGGGCCGGCACCAGCAGGCGCCCGGTGATTAGCACCCCGCTGTCCTTGACGGTCAGGTAGGTGATGGGGGTCAGATGGGTGAATCTGATCTGGTAGCGGGCGGCGGTGGCGCGCAGTTCGGCCGCCACCTTGGGATCGGCCTGGTCGAGAGCCTGCGACCGGACCGCCGCGAGGATGATCCCCTCTGCTGCCTCCCAATCCGACTCGAAGGTGATCAGCACCGGGATCTCGTGCCAGATGTACTCGAACCCGGAGGTGAAGTTGGCGAGGACCTCGGTGAACACCAACCCGTTGGGCACGTGGAGCAACCGCCCGGTGGCCTGCTCGGCGTCGTTGCGGTTGCCGACCTCCAGCAGTGTGAACCGGAACGCCCGGATGTCCACCACGTCGCCACGGTGGCCGACGATCTCGATGCGGTCCCCCACCCGGAACTGGCGCCGCAGCACGATGAGGGCCCACCCGGCCAGGTTCTTGAGCACATCGGAGAGGGCGATGGCGACGCCGGCGGTCAGAAAGCCGATGTAGGTGGCCAGGCCGGAACCCTCCAGCCACATCGAGACGAGCACCACCAGACCCACCAGGGTGATGGCGTACGACAGCAGCTTGCGGGTCCGATACCAGACCGACGAATCCTCGATCCGGCGACGGACCACCACCAGCACCAGCCAGCGGAGCACCGCCAGCACCACCACCACCGCGCCGGTGACGATCAGCTTCGCCTGCCAGTCCGAGATGTTGAGCACCTCGGCGATCCGGTCGACCATGGCGCCGAGGGTAGCGCCACCGGGTCGCCGCACCGGATCGGGATTCGGGCACCCAAGGCGTGAGCGGCGCCCCGCAGGACGCCGCTCACCCCGAACCCTCGCCGATCACTCGAAGGAGATCGCCTCCAGCAGATCGGTCCTGGCCCCGCTGTACGACGGCCACAGGGATGCCAGGAAGCCGCCGATGGCGGCAAAGACCGCATACCCGGCCAGGGTGCCCAGCGGCATGGTCAGCACGAGGCCGGAGCCGATCCCGTACACGATGGCGATGCCGAGCAGCGAGCCGACCACCAGGCCGATGACCGCCCCAAAGACCGCGATCAGGATGGCCTCCCACCGGATCATCCTCCGCACCTGGCGGCGAGTCATCCCCACCGCCCGCAGCAATCCGATCTCCCGCTTCCGTTCGAAGATCGACAGGGCCAGCGTGTTCATGATCCCCATCAGGGCGATGAAGATCGCCAACCCCAGCAATGCGGTGAGGATGTTGAGGAAGGTGTCCACCTGACCGGCCGTCTTGGCCACGTACTCGGCGGCGTTGCTCAACTCGACGTTGGGGTACTCGTCGACCAGCGTCTCCAGCGCAGGCCGGATCGCCTCGGCGTCGACTCCGTCGGCCAACTTCAGCATCACCATCGCCTCGAGGCCGAGGGAGTAGTACTGCTCAAAGTCGGCCAGCGACATGACGATCGGGACCCCCTGGAACAGGTCCGACGAGAAGGTGGCGGCCACCGCGAAATCCACCGGATGACCTTCCCGGGGCTCGATGGTGACCGTGTCGCCGACCCCGATGCCCTTGTCGGCCGCCCAGTCGGCGTCGACCATCACCTTGCCGGGGGCGAGATCGGCGTAGGAGCCGGAGAGGACGTCCCAACGGATCACCTTGTCGAGCACGTCGTCGACCGCCGCCAGGTACAACGTCGTGCTGCCGCCCTCCTCCAGGTAAGGGCCGACCCGGTAGGAGGACACGAACTCGACCCCGGGCACCGTCGCCAGGCTTGCCTTGAGGGCGGGGCTGACGCCGGTCGAGGTCGGGTCGGCGAACCCGCGGGCTTCGATCTGGTACTCGGCGATGACCTCGTCCTCGACGGCGCCCTTGATGGTGGTCTTCGCCGACGCCGCCAGCACCGCCAGGATGCTCACCAGTGCCACCCCGATCATGAGCGCCGAGGCGGTGGCGGCCATCCGGCGCGGCTTGCGGACGGCGTTCTCCTGGGCCAGGCGCCCGGTGACGCCGAACATCCTGGGCAGCGGCGCCCCGAAGATGCGGCCGAACCCTCGCGAGAAGAACGGTGCGATGACGGCCACGCCGATGAAGGTGAGGCCGGCGCCGATCCCCATCACCAGCAGAGCCTTCGAGAACGACCCGAACAGGCCGGCAAACAGCATGACGAGGCCGACCGAGGTGATGGCCACGCCGGCGATCACCCGCTTCCGGAGCGGCTTCGAGAAGCCGACCGCGGTCTCCCGCAGTGCCGCCACCGGAGGCACCCGCGAGGCGCGCACCGCCGGGATGATCGCCGAGATCATCGTGAAGAACACCCCGAAGCCCATGCCGAAGGCAACGGTGCGGAACTTGACCACCAGGCCGCCCGACGGGAACGAGATACCGAACGCCTCGAGGCCGCCCTGGATGCCGACGGCCAACAACACCCCCACCCCGATCCCGATGGCAGAGGCGATGACGCCGACGATGAACGCCTCCAGCACCACGATCACCGTCACCTGGCGGCCGGTGGCCCCCACCGCCCGCAGCAGCGCCAGTTCCCTGGTCCGCTGGCTGACGATGATCCTGAAGGTGTTGCTGATCAGGAACGCCGCCACGAACAGGGCGATCGCCCCGATCGCCACCAGGAAGGTGTTGAAGAACCCGAGGACGGTGTCGACCTGCTCGAGTTGTTCGGCCAACTCGTCGGCGGCGAGCACCACCTCGACATCCGGATCGGCGACCGCTTGCTGCAGGGCGCTCCGGAGTTGGTCGAGGTCGGCACCGGGATCGGCGACCACGCTGATCGAGGCGTAGGCGCCCTGGTAGCCCATCAACCGCTGGGCATCCGACAGGTCGAGTGCCACCACGGTGGCACCCAGCATGTTGTCGGCGTCGCCGAAGCCGATCGTCCCGACGATCTCGAGCGTCTCGACGCCGGTGGTGAAGATCACGTCGACCGAGTCACCGACCTCGAAACCGTTGGCCCGGGCGGTGAAGACGTCGATCATCGCCTCTCCCGACTCCGGGAGTCTCCCCTCCACGAAGGAGGTCATGGTGGTCTCGAAGTCGGCGGCGTCGATCGAGAACCCGAAGGTGGGGGGGCCCGAACCGCCGATCGGTTCGCCATCCTTGTCGATCATCTGCGCAAAACCCTGCACAGTGGGAATCGCTTGGGACACCCCCTCGACCGCCAGCACCTGGTCCAGGATCTCCTCGGGCACCTTGCCGGCGGTGAAGCCCAGCGACCCCCCCTCCTGGATGACCAGATCGATGCCGTCGGTCGAGCCTGCGAACAGGTCGTCGAACGCAGAGGACATCCGGTCGGTGAACACGAACGACCCGGAGATGAAGGCCACTCCGAGCACGATGGCGAGGCCGGTCAGACCCAGCCTGACCTTGTGGGCGAGCACGCCCTTCCAGGACATCTTCAACATGTCAGCCGCCCATCGACTTCATGTGGTCGAGGATGGAGTCGGCGGTCGGGGCGGCCATCTCGTCGATGCAGATGCCGTCGGCGAGGAAGACGACCTTGTCGGCGAACGCCGCCGCCATCGGGTCGTGGGTGACCATGACGATGGTCTGCCCGAACTCGTCGGCGGCTCGCCGCATGAAGGACAACAACTCGTCGGTGGCTTTGGAATCGAGGTTCCCCGAAGGCTCGTCGGCGAAGACGATCTCGGGGCGCGACACCAGGGCGCGGGCGGCGGCCACCCGTTGCTGCTGGCCTCCCGACAACTCGTTGGGGCGATGGGTGAGGCGGTCGCCCAGGCCCATCGTGGCCACCACGGTGTCGAACCACTCCTTGTCGACGTCGTCGCCGGCGATGTCGAGCGGCAGGGTGATGTTCTCCCTGGCGTCGAGGGTGGGGATCAGGTTGAAGGACTGGAAGATGAAGCCGACCTTCTGGCGGCGCAGCAGGGTCAGTTGCTTCTCACTGAGGGCGCCGAGACGCTGCTCGCCGATGTAGGCGTCCCCGGAGGTGAGTTCGTCGAGACCTGCGATGCAGTGCAGCAGCGTCGACTTGCCCGACCCCGACGGCCCCATGATGGCGGTGAACCTGCCGGCGTCGAAGGAGACGTTGATGCGGTCGAGAGCCCTGACCTCCAGGTCGCCTGCTCCGTAGACCTTGACGCCCTCGACGGTCCGGGCCGCCACTCCTGTTGTCCCGATGTCCATCGTCACGAGCCTTCCTCGTCGTTCTTCTCGATCCTGATCGTGCAGTCGCTGACCACCGCGGCGATGGCGCCGATGGCCGCCCACACCGGGAGGAACATGGCGCCGATGACCCCGATGGTGAGTGGGATCTCGATGAGGGTCCTGCCCTCGTCGTTGATGATGGTCAGGCGGCGGATGTTGCCTTCCCTGATCAGGTCGCGGGCCTTGGCGAGCAACTCCTCACCTCGGACCTTGAAGTCCTCGTAGTGGTCGCCGTTGAAGTCGGACATGGTGTCTCCTTGGTATCTGCGGATGCCCCCGAAGAATGCTCGGCGCAGCCTATTACCGGTAGGGGACTTGGACCGCTCCGGTCCCGATCTCAGGTCCCCCGCCCGGGGGAGGGCCGCCTCCCCCTTCGGTTGGACCCCGCAGTCCGCGGCTCCCATCCGAAGGTGCGGGCCGCCACCGCCAGGCCGATCACCGTCCAGACCGCCATCACCGCCAGCGACCCCCACCGGAACCCGACGCCGGTGGTGGCGGGGCTGAAGGCATCCTGGAACGCCCGGGCGAAGTGCTTGAGGGGGAACACGTCGGCGACGGTGGCCAGCCACTGCGGGGGGTCCTCGATGGGCAGGAACACATCGGAGATGAAGGCCAGGGGGAGGATCGTGAAGTTGGCGAGGGCGGGCGCGGCGTCGCCGCTCTTGGCGATCCCGGCCGCCGCCACCCCCAGCGAGGCGAAGCAGGCCACCCCCACTGCGAAGGTGACGACGGCCGCCGCGAGGGTGGCCACCCGCACCTCCAGGCCGTACGCCGCCACCCCGATCCCCAGCATGACGGTCACCGCCAGTGCCGCGATCCACATCGCCGAACCGACCCGGCCCGCCAGGTAGGACCAGGCCGGCAGCGGGGTCCCCCGGAAGCGCTTGAGGATGCCGTCGTCCCTGGCGATGGCGGTGCCGACCGCCAGGTTGGTGTAGGTGGCGGAGGCCGCCGCGAACACGGCCAGCGACGGGGCGTAGAACTGGACGATGGTCAGCGGGGCCCGCCCGGCGACCCGGATGGTTCCCTCGAAGAGCAGGTTGAACAGCACCAGGAACATCAAGGGGAACGCCAGCGTGAACACCGCCGAGATCGGGGTGCGCCAGAAGACCCGGTTCTGATAGCGAACCTGGGCCGCGGTCAATCGGAGCACGGAGGGCCGGCTACTCATCGCCGGCCTCGTCGGTCAGTGTCAGGTACACGTCCTCCAGCGACGGGCGGGTCACGGTGAGGCCGGGCAGTTCGGTGCGGCGCTCCAGCGCCCACGCGGTGAGCCGGTGCAGCACGGCGGCGGGTTCGCCGACCGCCGCCTCCACGACCCCGGACTCCACCCGCGCCGCATCGAAGGGGGCGGGGAGATCGGTGGGAGACACTCCGTCGGGGAGGCCGAAGCGGATCACGACCGACCCGTCGCGGCGCCCGCCGATCTCGTCGGGATCTCCGACGGCGACGATGCGGCCCTTCGCCATCACCGCCACCCGGTCGGCGAGATGCTGGGCCTCGTCCATGTAGTGGGTGGTCAGCAGGATCGTCTTGCCGAGGCTGCGGAGGCCGTCGATGAGATCCCACGACCTGCGCCGGGCCGAAGGATCGAACCCGGTGGTCGGTTCGTCCAGGAAGAGCACATCGGGGTCGCCGACGATCCCCAGCGCCAGGTCGAGGCGGCGGGTCTGGCCGCCCGACAGGGTCTTGGCCCTGGCATCGGCCTTGTCCGCCAGGCCGACGATCTCGATGACCTCGCCGACCGGCCGCGGGTGCGGGTACATCGGGGCGTACAGGCCGAGCAACTCGGCGACCGTCAACTGCCTGTCGATGCCGGAGGACTGCAGCACGATGCCGATCCGCTCCCGATAGGCCCGGCCCCCCTCGGCCGGGTCGACGCCGAGCACCGCGACGGTGCCGCCGTCCCGGGAGCGGTGCCCTTCGAGGATCTCGACGGTGGTGGTCTTGCCGGCGCCGTTGGGGCCGAGCAGGGCGACGACCTCACCCTCCTCTATGGTCAACGAGATGCCGGCGACGGCCTCCAGACTGCCGTACCGCTTGACCAGACCCTTGATCTCGATGGCGGGCACGGCCGCCAGGGTACGCCGCCGCTCAGGTGACGCAGAACTCGTTGCCCTCGGGATCCTGCATCACGATCCAGAACTCCCCGAACTCCTCCATGCGGGCCACCTCGGCGGCCCCGGCCCCGGCGAGCACGGCGGCGTGCTGCTCTATCCGCGACCGTCGGGTGGGCTCGTCGGCCTGGGGTCCTCCGCTGATCGAGACGTCGAGATGCACCCGGTTCTTGGCCGTCTTGCCCTCGGGGACCTTCTGAAAGAACACCCGGGGCCCCTCGCCCTGCGGGTCGACGATAGCGGCCCGATCCTCACGCCGTTCGGCGGGAACCTCGATCTCGTCGAGGAATGCCTCCCATGAATCGAATCCGGGAGGGGGTGGCTGGATGACGTACTGCAGCGCCAGCGCCCAGAACCCCGCCAGGCTCGGCGGATGGTGGGCATCGAAGGTGACCTGGAACTCGACGGCCATCACGCCACCGCCGGGGCCACACCGGAGGCGAAGGCCTCGATGCTGTCGCCCCAGATGGCATCGGGGAAGTTCATGATGAAGTACCCGCAGCCTGCCTCGACGTAGGCGCCGATTCGATCGGCCACCTCTTCGGCCGAGCCGATCACCGTCATCGCACTGCCGCGGAACTTGTCGACGGTGGAGCCCATCTGGGCGGCGGCCCGTTCCAGTTCGGCGGCGCCGAGGTCGACCATGCAGAACAGGTGGATCGACCGGGTGATCTCGGAGAAGTCGCGGCCCACCTGTTCGCAGTGGCCGGCGAGGATCTCGGACTTGGCGGCAAAGGCCTCCGGGCTGCCCCCGAAGTTCGAGTAGTCGGCGTACTTGGCGACCGTCCGCATCGTCAGCTTTTCGCCACCCCCGGCGATCCACATCGGCGGGTGGGGATCCTGGAGCGGCTTGGGCCGGTTGATGGCGCCCTTCACCGAGTAGTACTTGCCCTCGAAGGTGGCCTCGTCATCGGCCCACATCTTCAGGATGATCTGGACCGCCTCGTCCAACTGGCCGATGCGCACCGAAGCCTTGGGGAACTCGTACCCGTAGGCGAGGTACTCGTGCTCGTACCAACCGGCTCCGATGGAGAACTCGAGGCGGCCTCCGGAAATGACATCGACGCTGGAGGCGACCTTCGCCATGTAGGCGGGCGGACGGTACGAGTTGCAGGTGCACATCTGCCCGAGGCGGAGGGTGGTGGTGGCCGGGGCCAGCGCCGCCATCAGCGTCCAGGCCTCGAAGGTCGACTCCTGGGTCGGCTCGGGAACGGTGTGGAAGTGGTCGTACACCCACCCCGACTCGTAGCCGGCCTTCTCGAGGCGTCGGGCTACCCCCACCATGGCGTCCCACTGGCCTGCCGGGTCGATGCCCTGGAGATCCATCCTCCAGCCCTGGGGTATGAAGCCGCCGAATCGCACTGTGCACTCCTGCTCGGGAACCAAGCAAGGGTACCGGGGTCCGATGCCCTCCCATGCGGGCACGGGCGTCCCGACCCGATAACCTTCATGCCCATGGCCGACGCGATGTTCCCCGGACTGGCAGGGCTCACCCCGCCGCCGCTGTTGCGGGTCCGCCAGACGTTCCCGAGACCCCGCCTCGAAGATCCGGTCGCGGCCGTCTCCGCCGAGATGGCCCGCCCCGGGGTCGCCGCCACCCTCGACGGCAAGCGTTCGATGGCCATCGCGGTGGGGAGTCGGGGGATCGCCGGCATCGATCGGATCGTGGCGGCGCTCGTCGGTTCGCTGCGGGAGAAGGGGATCGACCCGTTCATCGTCCCGTCGATGGGGTCGCACGGGGGGGCCACCGCCGAGGGCCAGCAGGCCGTCCTCGCCCACCTGGGGATCACCGAGGAGTCGGCGGGCGCCCCGATCCGCAGCAGCATGGCGACGACCCGCATCGGCAGCGTCGCCTCGCCGCACGGCCACCAGGTGCCGCTGTTCATGGACAGCCTGGCCCTGGAGGCCGACGGGGTGATCCCGGTGAACCGGGTCAAGCCCCACACCGGCTTCAAGGCGCCCATCGAGAGCGGCCTCTGCAAGATGCTCGCCATCGGCCTCGGCAAGCACGACGGGGCCGGGACGCTCCACCGGGAGGGGTACGGGGTCTTCGACCGCCTCATCCTGGAAGCGGGAAGGGCCATCATCGACCACGGCCACGTCCCCTTCGGGGTGGCGATCGTGGAGAACGCCTACGACGAGACCGCCGTCGTCGAGGCGATCCCGGCCCCCCGCATCGTCACCCGGGAGCAAGAACTCCTCGAAGATGCCCGCCGCCTGATGCCCCGCCTGCTCGCCGATCGCATCGACGTGCTGGTGGTGGAACGGTTCGGCAAGGACGTCAGCGGCATCGGGATGGACGCCAACATCACCGGGCGAGGCGAGTTGGGGACGGCGCTGCCGGGGTTCGACGGCCCCGACATCGCCCGCATCGTGGTGCTCGACCTCACCGAGGCAACCGGGGGCAACGCCCACGGCATCGGCCTTGCCGACGTGGTCACCCGGCGCCTCTACGACCGGTTGGACCTCCGCAGCACCTGGGTCAACTCGGTGACATCGGGGTCGCTGGCGTGCGGGCGGATCCCCCCCGCCCTCGACACCGACGACGAGGCGATCATGGCCGCCGCCTCGGCGGTGCCGGGGGTGGCGCCCGGGGATGCCCGGATCGTCCGCATCCGCGACACCCTCAGCCTCACCGAAATCGCCGTCTCGGAGAACCTGGCCGCCGGGATGGGACGCCACGGCTCGGTCGAGGTGATCGGCCCCTGGGACGGGAGTTGGGAGTAGGCAGCGGGGAGGGGACGGCCGACCTGGGGGCCGACTACATCGATGCCTGGGAAGAGTGGGCCGACTCGGGCGCCGCAGGCGACTGGGAACCGGCGGCGGCCGATGGCCTGGAGCATCGCTGATGTTGCGAGGCGAGATCAGGCCGGTGGCTGCCGCCGTGCCGGGCGGCGGTATCGTCGCCCCCGAGCCGACCAGAGGACGAAGGTGACCGACCCCGCCGATGCCCGCTCCGTTGCCTTCGAGCGATGGTGGAACGTGCGCGATCTGGGGGGCCTCCCGACCCGGACCGGGGGGGCCACCCGGTTCGGGGTGCTGATCCGAGCCGCCAGTCCCGCCTACGCCACCCCCGCCGATGTCGACCGCGCCCGCCGACTCGGGTTCACCACATTCGTCGACCTGCGAATGCCGGGGCACCCCCCCGATTGGCGAGCAACGGCACCGGACGTGGCAACGGTGGGCGTCGACCTGGTCGGCTCGCTCAACCGCCCCCCGGACGGATCCGTCGAGCAGATGCTCCGACTCCTGCTCGACGGCTGCCGGGCCGAAGTGGCCCGTGCCGTCGATGAGGTCGCCCGACTGGCCCGGCAATCGCCACCGGTGGTGTTCCACTGCCACACCGGCAAGGACCGAACCGGGCTGATCGCCATCGTGATGCTGTCGCTGGCCTCGGTTCCCGAGGAGGCCATCATCGCCGACTACATGGCGTCGAACCCCGGCTTCGAGGCGATGCGGGCGGCCCTGACCGCCGGGGGCGAATCGGAGTTCATGCCCGGTGCCCCGGCCGCCTTCCAGGGCCCGGTGTCCCCCTCCGGCGCCGAGGCGGCGCTGACGTTCCTGCAGGAGTCGGGCGGCGCGGTGGCGTACCTCGAGTCGGGTGGCCTGTCGGCGGCCGCCATCGAACGGTCCGCCTCCCTGCTCGTATGAGCGAACGGTCCCCGGGTGGTCGGCGGACGGACCTCCGGCCCGACCCGTGACACGGGGCCCAGTCCGTCGGGGGGGGTGAGGATCTCGCGGTCCGTTTCCTACGGGGTTGCGTCCGCTCCGCCCTCCCACCCGGCCAGTCGGGCCGACAGCCACCAAAGGGCGCCCGCCTTGAGCCGGCAGATGAGCGGATGGGAGTGGGCGCAATCCACATCGTCCAGACCGGCACAGTCCTCGGGATGGGATGCACACCAGGACGCACACCACGAGCAGGCGTCGTCGGTATCCGGGTGGTCCCCGCCGTCGAGGTCGAATCGTTCGATGTCGGCGACATCGAACAGGGCGCCCCCCGTGACCCGAACCCACTCGCGGATCCGGTTGTTGGCCACAGTCAGTTGCGGGCTTCCCCCGTCGGTGTGGCCGGTCATGACGACGAACGTCACTTCCGGGTACTCGGCCCGCAGCAGCGTCATCGCATCGAGATAGGCCTCCAGGTCATTGCCCGGATCGGAGAGCTCCCCACACCAAGACCACATGAAGGCCGTCGCTTCGGGAACCTCGGCGAGCATGGCGCGGGCGTCGTCGGCGAAGGTCTCCGGATTCCACGACCAGCCGTCGTCGTACCCCATCAGCAGTCCACCCCCCTCCGGGAGTACCCGCCAGTCGCCGGCGAAGCCCAGTTGCGGGTCGTGGTCGGCCAGGTACCGCGCCCCGGCCAGGAGTTGGGTGCCGTGGGAAGTCGAGCCGTAGACCCAGAGCACCGTCTCCTGAGCCGCCGTCAGCCAGTGATCGGGGATGGCTGCCGGGTCGGTGGCGGTGTGGTCGACGACGATGGCACCGGAGGGCCGTGCCGCCACGGCCTGCGTGGTGGTGGAGACCGCAGCCGGCCCGCTGGGAGTGGAAGCCGACACTCCCACCGTGGTGGGCGTTGTCGTCGCGACCGTCGTGGGCGACACCGGCGGGGGGGAGGCCGCAGGAGGACCGCTCGGCGGAGCCGCGGCGGTGCACGAAGCCGCCAGGAGCGGGATCACCACCAGCATGCCC
>JAHJML010000127.1 GCA_018821365.1 Actinomycetota bacterium
GCCGGATGAGGCGTCGTAGTCGGCCGGAGGTTCTGCCATGTTCATTCCTTCCGCAAGTCGAGGTCCGGGCACGGTGCCCGGCGCGCCGGTCGGGTGCCGGACGATGCCGGCAGACGTTCGAGGAGGCGGCCTCCCCGGCGGTCGACCACCACCACATCGGGCCCTATGCCGCCGACGGCTCCCATGATGCCGGATTCCGACGGCCAACGCCGGTTACGTCGCCACCTGCACCGCGGCTCCGGCGTCGCGCCGAACGGGCCTCCGTGATCGATTCGGACGCTCCGCAGCGGCCCGCTACCCCGGCCGGAGGCCGTCCCAGGGATTGCGGCCGATCCAGTCCCGGGCCTCGAGCTTGGCGCCGGTCGGTTCGGGTGCCGCCGGGTGGGCCAGGCGCAGGAACAGCGGGGTGATGTCGGCCGGGGTGGGGATGGTGGAGGGGTCCTCATCCGGCATGGCGGCCGCTCGCATCGGGGTGGCGGTCCCTCCCGGGTTGACCGAGTAGACCCGCCCCGGCCACTCATCGGCGAGCACCTCCAGCCAGCCTTCCAGGGCGAACTTGGAGATGGCATACATGCCCCAGGTGCCGCGACCCGCCCGGCCGACGCTGCTGGCAACTCCGATGATTGCCGGCCTGTCGCCCCGCTCGAGGAACCCCACCAGTCGCTGATGAAGGAAGTGGACCGCCGAGACGTTGGCCTCGAAGACCCGGTGCCAGGCATCGGAGGGGTAGCGATCCAGGGTGGCCTCGGGACCGGTGGGGCCGAGCATCCCCGCCGCATGCACGACGACGTCGAGTGCTCCGCCGGACCGTGCCACGGAGGTGGCCACCGCCCGGCGTCCTGCATCCGAGGTCAGATCGGCGGCGACGACCTGCACCGATCCGGGCGGGGTGCCTCCGGCGCTCTCCTCGAGGGCATCCCGGCGGCGGGCGACCGCCCACACCCGGGCTCCCTGGGCGGCGTAGCCGCGCACCAGCTCTCTCCCGATCCCCGACGATCCGCCGGTCACGACGATGTGGCGTCCCGTGAGCATCGGGACAGGTTACCGGGGGCAATCCGCTCGATGGGCAGTGGGGAGCGTGCCCGGTTCCGGGGGCCGGGTGGGTCGTCTGGGGTGCAAATGGGTTGACAAGTGGCGCGAAAGGGGGCAAAGTGGCGGCTAGTGGAGAACCGGGCGGGACTCTGGCAGGTACCGCCTACCCGAATCAGCCACGCCGGTTTCGTGGCAGGTGAGCAGGAAGAGGTGCAGGGGACGTGTTCCTCGGTGAGTACCAGCACAGCATCGACGACAAGGGACGGCTGGTGATGCCCAGCAAGTTCCGGGATCGTCTTGCGGACGGCTGCGTCGTCACCAAGGGGCTCGACCGCTGTCTGTACGTGTTCCCGCCCGACCGATGGGAGATCGAGGGCGAGAAGATCATCAACCTGCCCCGCACCAACAAGAACTACCGGGAGTACGCCCGGACCTTCTTCGGGGGAGCCTCGGATCAAACCCTCGACAAGCAGGGCCGGATCCAGATCCCGCCCATCCTGCGCACGTTCGCCAACCTCGGCAAGGACGTGGTCGTCGTCGGCGTCGCCGATTGGGTCGAGATCTGGAACACCGAGGATTGGGAGACCCGGTCGATCCAGGCCGACGATCTCTACGCCGACATCGAAGAGGCCCTGAGCGAGGAGGGGATTTGAGTGTCCCTCGCGTCGCCCGGCCCAGCGTCAGCCCTCCGGATGCCTTGTGGAAAGCCCCGAACTCCGCCCGCTTCCATTTTGGCGACAGCGCTCTGGAGGGCTGATGGTGGACCGGTCGATCTATCACCGGCCCGTGATGACGGAGCAGGTCGTGGATCTGCTCCGGCCCAGCTTGCGGATGGGCGTCACCGTCGACGCAACCTTCGGCGGGGGAGGGCACACCAGGGCCCTGCTCGCCGCCGATCGGAAGGCCAGGGTGCTGGCCATCGATCGGGATCCCGACGCCGCCGCCCAGGCCGCCGGCCTGGGCAAGCGCCTCATGTTCCGGGCCGCCGACTTCCGGCGGCTCGATGCCGTGCTCGAAGAGGAGGAGATCGATGAGATCGCTGGAGCCGTTTTCGACCTTGGAGTCTCATCCCATCAGCTCGACGTGGGGGAGCGAGGGTTCTCCTATCACCAGCGCGGTCCCCTCGACATGCGCATGGGGCCGGATGCGCCCCTCGACGCCGAGGCGATCGTCAACACCTGGGACCGCGACCGTCTCGCAGGCACCTTCCGCCGCTACGGCGAGGAGCATCACGCCGGTCGGATCGCGGACGCCATCGTCGCCGCCCGCCCGATCGCGGACACGGCTGAGCTGGCCGCAGTGGTCGCAGATGCGGTGCCGGCTCGGGCCCGGCGCACCGGCCATCCCGCCCGGCGCACCTTCCAGGCTGTCCGGATTGCCGTCAACGACGAGCTCGGTGCACTTGCCGAAGGCCTGGACATCGCCCTGCGGATGCTGCGACCTGGAGGTCGGCTGGTCGTGATCTCCTACCACTCGCTCGAGGATCGGATCGTGAAGCGCCGCTTCGCCTCCGGCTCGCGCGGGTGCGTGTGCCCTCCCGACCTCCCGGTCTGCGGATGCGGCCGGACCGCCGGGCTGGTCTTGTTGACCCGCAAGGCGCTCACCCCCGGACTCGACGAGGTGGCCGCCAACCCCCGCAGCCGTTCCGCCCGGCTGCGGGCCGTCGCGAGGAGCACGGAATGACCGCTCCCGCCCGCCCGATGGCCGCTCCGGGCATGGTCGGCGCCGGCTTCCGGGTCGAGATCGCCCACCGCAGCGGGCATCGGGCCGGGTGGCAAGCGTGGACGCTGATCGGCATCACGGTGACGGCCGCCTTCTTCCTGATGATCTGGTCGCGGATCGCTCTGGATCAAACGGCGTTCCAGTTGCAGGAGATCGAGAGCCAGACGGCGAGCGCCGAGGCCCGCTACTGGGATTTGCGGCTGGAAGCGGCCCGGCTCCAGGCGCCGGCCCGGATCATCGAAGCCGCCGCCACGATGGGAATGGTCTACCCCGAGACGCTGAGGACCATCGAGGTTGCCGGTCTGGGCGGCGACGGTTCGGAGACCGAAGAGCGCTGGGTGGACCTCAAGGCAGTGCTCGGCGCCCAGCCATGAGGCCGGAGCATCAACCGAGCCGGGGCAGTTGACGTGGGTGGTTCGTCGCTCCGCCGTCTCAACGCACGCCTGGTCACGGTCGGGGTCCTGCTGGTGCTGGCCTGGGGTGGGATCGGGTATCGGCTGGTGGTGGTCCAGGCGCTCGAGGCGGATGTCTACGCCGATCACGGCCTGGATCAGCGGCTGCAGCGGGAGATCCTCGCCGCCGATCGGGGCACCATCTTCGATCGGGACGGCAGGGAACTGGCGGTCACCGTCGACTCCGTGACGTTCTACGCCAACCCGAGCGAGATCGAGGATCCGACCACGGTCGCTCGCCTGCTCGCTCCGCTGCTGCACCAGAACATGCTCGATGTGCTGGATGCCATCAGCGGCGAAGGCACCTTTGCCTACGTCGCCCGCCAGTTGGAGCGGGATGACGCCGACCGGGTCATCGCGGCCCGGCTGCCGGGCATCTACTACTTCACCGAGCCCAAGCGGGTCTACCCGATGGGCGAACTGACCGGCCACGTGATCGGGTTCGTGCAGGCCGACGACAACCAGGGCCTCGAAGGCCTCGAGTACCAGTACGACGACTCGCTGTCGGGGGTTCCCGGCGAACTGCTGGTGGAGCGCGATCCCCACGGGAGGACGATCCCGCAGGGCGAGTACCAGGTGGTGCCTGCCGAGCCGGGGAGCGACCTCGTGCTCACGATCAAGACCGAGATCCAGTTCGCCGCAGCCGAGGCCTTGCAGCGGGCCATCGACCGCACCGGGGCCAAGGGAGGGTCGATCGTGGTCGTCGACCCGGCGACCGGCGAGATCCTCGCCATGGTGAACCTGCCGACCTTCGATCCCAACGACCGCAGCGATGCCGATCCCGCCGCCTTCCGCAACCGGGCGGTCACCGACGTCTTCGAGCCCGGTTCCACCCAAAAGGTCATCACCATCTCCGCCGCACTCGAGGCGGGCATCGCAGACCCCGACACCATCTTCGAGATCCCCACGACCATCGAGCGGGGCGAGACCGTGTTCCGGGATTCCACTACCCACCCCAGCGAGCTGACCGTGACCGGCATCGTGGCGCACAGCAGCAACCTCGGCACGATCACGCTCGGCGAGATGCTCGGCGCCAAGGAGCTGCACCGGAACCTCTATGCGTTCGGGCTGGGGCAGCCGTCGGGGGTGGACTTCCCCGGCGAGGCGTCGGGGCTGCTGCGGCCGTCTGAGGAGTGGTGTGCGGTCAACTGCGTGGCCTCGACGTCGATCGGTTACGGCGTGTCGGTGACCACACTGCAGATGGCGATGGTCTACGCGACGGTGGCCAACGACGGGGTGTGGGTGCAGCCGCACCTGGTCAAGGAGATCGTCGACGGGAAGGGCACCAGAGTCGCGGTGGAGCCGTTGCAGCGCCGGGTGATCGATGCAGCGACGGCCCTGAGCATGCGGTTGATGCTCGAAGAGGTCGTCTCGGGCGGCACCGGCGGGTATGCGGCGGTCGCCGGATACCGGGTCGGCGGCAAGACCGGCACGACGGAGAAGTACTTGATCGACGAGCAGCGGTACAGCGAGGACGACGTGGTGGCCAGCTTCATCGGGATGGGTCCGATCGACGAGCCCCGGGTGGTGGTGGCGGTGGTGCTCGACAGCCCCCGCCAGGACGACAGCGGCGGCAAAGGCGCCGCCCCGGTGTTCGCCGAGGTGGCACTGGCGGCCCTCCACCAACTGGGAGTGCCCCCTGATGACCGGTAGCCCGGTCACCATCGCCCGACTGGCCGATGCGGTCGGCGGGAGCGTCGCCGGCGACGGCGGCGTCACGGTTGCCGATGTCACTCACGACTCACGGGAGGCAGGCCCCGGCGTCCTCTTCGTAGCGGTGCGGGGATTCACCGTCGATGGGCACGGGTTCGTGGGGGCCGCCTGCCGGGCGGGGAGCCCGGCGGTGTGCGTCGAGGATCCCGCCGCCGCCCCCGGGGTCCCCGCCATCGTCGTGCCCGACACCCGGGCCGTGCTGGGCGTGCTGGCGGCGATCACCCATGGCAGGCCCTCGGAGCGCATCGACGTGATCGGAGTCACCGGCACCAACGGCAAGACCACCGTGACCCACCTCCTCGAGGCGATCGCCATCTCCGCCGGCCGGGTGCCCGGTTTGGTGGGGACCGTCGGCGCCAGGATCGCCGGGTCCCCGGTCCCGGTGCAGCGCACCACCCCCGAAGCGACCGACTTCCAGCGACTGCTCGCCTCCATGGTGGATGCCGGCGTCGACCTGGCAGCCGTCGAGGTCTCCTCGCATGCCATGGCGCTGGGGAGGGTGGATGCGACCCGGTTCCGGATCGCGGCCTTCACCAATCTGTCGCAGGACCACCTCGACTTCCATGGCGACATGGAGGACTACTACCGGGCCAAGGCCTCTCTGTTCCGGCCGGATCGGGCGGATCGGGCGGTGATCTGGATCGATGGCCGGGCCGGGCGGCGCCTGGCGGACGAGACCGATCTCCCCGTGACGACGGTAGGACTGGGGCCGGACGCCGACGTGACCGCCGGGGGGATCGTCTCCACCCTGGCCGGTTCGACGTTGACGGCGTCCGGCCCCAACGGAAGCGCCGAGATCGGTCTCAGGATCGCCGGCGACTTCAACGTGGCCAACGCCCTGGTGGCTGCGGCCTGTGCGGATGCCATCGGCATCGGGTGGGATAGCATCGCCGCCGGGATCGGCGGGGTGGAGAGGGTCGCCGGGCGGTTCGAACTGGTGGAGACCGGAGAGGATTACACGATCGTGGTCGACTACGCCCACACCCCCGACGGCATCGCCTCGGTCATCGCGACCACCCGTCGCCTCGCCCCCGGCGCCCGCCTGCTGGCAGTGGTCGGGGCGGGCGGCGACCGGGACCGGGCCAAGCGGCCCCTGATGGGGGCGGCCGCCGCCACC
>JAHJML010000128.1 GCA_018821365.1 Actinomycetota bacterium
CCCGCAGTGAACAGTTGATACCGGTACATGTCGGCCACCGGCACCTGGGGAACCACGGCTCCGAACAGCTCGGGCCGCTGCACCAGGGCCGCCGCCGCCAGCAGGCCGCCGTTGCTGCGGCCACGCAACCCGAGGGTCTTGGGGGTGGCGATTCCGGCCGTCAGGACGTGTTCGGCGCAGGCGAACAGGTCGTCGAACACCTGCTGCTTGTTGCCGAGCATGCCCTGCTGGTGCCACTGCTCTCCGAGTTCGGCGCCACCCCGCAGGTTGGCGACCACGATGACCCCTCCTGCCTCCAGCCAGGCGAGACGGGCCGGGTCGTAGGTGGGGGTCATGTTGATGGCGAAACCCCCGTAGCCGTACAACTCGGTGGGGGCGGGGAGCGGAGTGTCCGTCATGCGGATGACGAACATGCCGACCCGGGCGCCGTCGCCGGATACGGCGTGATGCCGTTCGATCGTGACCAGATCCGGGTCGAGGCGGGGCGGGGTTGCGGCGAAGGTGGTCGTCTCGCCGGCCTCCCAGCGGAGGGCGGTCGGCGGGTGAAGGAACGACTGGAACCCCACGAACAGCATGGGGTCGGCGAGGCTTCCGTTCAACTCCGTCACCGACCCGAGACCGGGGAGTCGGATCTCGCCAACAGAAGTGCTGTCGAGGTGGAAGAGCCCCACCCGGTGGGATGCTTCGTCCAGGGTGACCAGGATGATCCGGCCGGCTGCCGCCGTCGCCAACTCCACCGGCATCTCGCCCTCGGGGATCACCTCGATGCGCTCGTCGACGGCATCGGTGGGGATGGCGACCACCCGCCGGTTGGGAGCATCGAGGTCGGTGAGGACCAGGAAGCGCCCTTGGTGGTGCGCCATGAACTGGTGGGTCGCCACCCCGGGATGGACGATCCGGGTGAAGGAGCCTGCGGGGTCGTCGAGCGGCTTGAAGAGCAGGCCGTTCTCGCTCGAGGTCCCGTCGAACTCGGTGAGCACCAGGTAGGCGTCGTCGTGGCTGACCTCGGGGACATAGCCGAGCGCCGGTTGATCGGGGTTGGCGAACACCAGGGGGTCGTCGGCCTGCAGGCCCCCGATGGGGTGGTAGTGCACCGCCATGTTCTCGTAGAGCCCGACATCACCGTCGGGGAGGTCGGGGAACCGGCTGTAGAAGAAACCGCTGCCCCACCAGGCGATGTTGGTGAAGCGGAGGTGCCGCAGTTCGTCGGTGAGATCCTCGCCCGACCGGGTGTCCCGGATGCGGGCCACCTGGCGATCCGAGCCGGCTTCGGACACCGTGTACGCCAGGTGCGCCCCGTCGGGGGAGAGAGACCACACCATCACCGCCACCGCCCCGTCGTCGGAGAATCGGTTGGGGTCGAGGAGCACCTCCGGCTCCGAGCCGTCTCGGGAGACGTAGAAGACCGGTTGATCCCTGACGCCGTCGTTGTGCTGCCACACCGTCACCCCGCCTTTGGAGGATGGTGCCCCGCTGCGAGGGGTGTCCCACAACCCGGCGATCCGCTCCCGCAAGGCCGCCACTTCGGGGAGGGATCGGAGGTAGGGCATCGTCACCGCGTTGGAGTCCTCCACAAAGGCTCGGGTCTCGGGATCGTCGGGGTCCTCCATCCAGCGGTAGGGATCGGCCACCGGGGTTCCGTGGAGGTCGTCGACCTGGTCGCTGCGGCGGGGGGTGGGATAGGTGAACGGCATGAGACGATGGTAGGTAGCCCTCTCCGAGTGCACGGAACCCCCCCCATGGTGCGGTCCGGGAGGACATCTTGTTCCTTCCGCTCGAGAGGGGGGGCGGCGGGGGCAGCGGTTTCTCTCCGTTCCTATTCCTTCCCCTGAAGGGGAAGGTGGCACCGGCCGGAGGCCGGTGACGGAAGGGGTGCGTACGGAACCGTGATCGACGCACCCCCCTCCCCTCCGGAGCCTTCGGCTCCTGCGGGACTCCCCCCTGGAGGTGGGAGCAAAGAAAGCGAGGTAGATCGGCCCGCAGGGCCGAGACGGAAGGGGTGCGTTCGGCGCGATCCGCCGCATGTGCGACATTCGTGCCGGTCTCCGGAGGCGTTCTCCACCCCCGCCTCTAGGCTGCACCGATCACCCGAGGTCCCATGTCCCATCGCATCCTCTCCACCTCCGCCGGCACCAACCGGGAGGCGTTCACCTCGCTGGATTGGGTGATGTTCTCCGCCATCAGCCTCATTTGGGGCTCGTCGTTCCTACTGATGGACATCGGACTCGATGCGTTGCAGCCGGGCTTGATCACCTGGATGCGGGTCGGTCTCGGCGCCGGGGTGCTCCTCCTGTTCCCGGGGGCGAGGAAGCCGATCGACCCCGCCGACCGTCCCAGGGTCCTGGTGCTCTCGGTGTTGTGGGTGGGCCTTCCGTTCACGCTGTTCCCGGTCGCCCAGCAGTACGTCGACTCTGCGGTGGCGGGGATGCTGAATGGGGCGATGCCGATCTTTGCAGCCATCTTCGCCTCGGCGATGCTCCGCCGCCTTCCCCGCGGCGCCCAGTTGATCGGCCTCGTGATCGGATTCGGAGGGGTGATCCTGATGAGCGTGTCGTCGGGTGCCGAGGGCTCGACCGAGGCGCTCGGTGTGGGGTTGATCCTGCTGGCGACCGTCTGCTACGGCCTGTCGGTCAACATCACCACCCCGCTGACGCAGCGGTACGGATCGCTGCCGGTGATGGCCAGGATGCTGGCGCTGGCTGCGGTGTGGACCGCTCCGTTGGGGTTCGTCGACCTGCTCGATTCGTCGTTCGCCTGGGACTCGGTGCTGGCCGTGGCGGCGGCGGGAGCAATCGGCACCGGCCTGGCCTTCTTCATCATGGGCGCCCTGGTGGGGAGGGTCGGCTCGACCAGGGGGTCGTTCATCACCTATCTGATCCCGGTGGTGGCCCTCGGCCTCGGCGTGGCCTTTCGCGGCGACTCGGTGTCGGTGTGGGCGGTGGCCGGTGTCGGCCTGGCGATCGTCGGGGCGCTGCTCGCCTCGCGGCGCGAGCGGACGCCTTCGCCTTCTCGCTGATCCGGGGACCGGAAGGCCGGTCAGCCCTTCCTGTGGCACATGACAGCGTCCGATGGTCCCGCCACCGTGAGGGTCACCGGACCGGTCCCAGCCTCGGGCCCGAGTACGTCCACGGTGAGCAACGGATCCGCCTCGGGGTCCCGGATGATGGTGATGCCGATCTCCGACCTCCCGTAGTCGTCCTCGAGCCGGAGCATCATCATGTCCGACTCCAGCCGATTGATGAGGGCATGCGGCGTCCATGCAACGGTCGGGGCGGGGAGCGCGTCGTCCCACCCCAGTTCGAAGCGCGTCGTCCGGACGACTTCCATCGTGCCCAGCGACGAGAGCGGCACGCAGCCGTCCGCCTCCATGCCGAGATCCAGCCAGGAACCCACCCAGCGGCCGCCGTTGGAGAAGCCGAAGCGGAGCAACGCCCGGGTCCAATCGGTGTCGGGGGTCACCTGCCTCACCTCGTAGACGTCGGATCGCAGGATGGACTCTGCCCATCCCCGTTCGTCCAGCCAATCCAGTTGGTTCCGTTGCAGGGCCAGCCGCGAGTCCCACTGGGTGATCACGATGCCCGACCCCAGGTCGAGGGTCCGGTGCAACCGGAAGGAACCGATCACCGCGCCGGTCTGCCTCTGCCGCGACGTGGTGAGACGAGGCTCGTCCGCCAGGTACATCGTGACGACCCCCCCGGTGATCTCGGCGCGGCTGAAGGTCGGTGCATGACGCCAGAAGTCCAGGCTCCGGTCGATGTTGAAGGCGGCGAGACCTGCCAGGAGGACGACGCCGATGACGGGGAGCCACGCTCGGGGGCGCTGGTCGGCGAACCGGGGGAGGATCACGGCGCGGTGTCCGGCAATGAAGGCAACCAGCATGGCTACCACCATGACGTTGGCGAACCGCACCAGGAGGAAGTATTCGGCGACACGGTCTCCGGAGAGCACATACTCCAGGCGGCCGGCCGACCACAGGTTGATGAACTTGGCGACCGCCGCCGCCGCCACCCACGCCCCGGCGCCGACGACAATGGCGGTGGTGACGTACTCGAACCGGCGGGCTACGACCAGGGTGATCGCCAGGCCCATCAGCAGGTAGCCGGCCTCCGCTTCGAAGCCGGCGGGGTAGGGAATCATCTGATGGAGGCCGATCCCGAGTACCTGGGACACCACACGGAACATGGTCGGTATGTCCCCGACGCCGATCGCCACCGGCGGCACCGCGGCCACCGATGCGCGCACCAGCACGAAGGCGACGAAAGCGATCCCGGCGGTGATGACCCCGTTCCACTGGCGACGGATACCCCCGACCACCAAGCGAACCCCGGCCACGATCGCTCCGAGGGTGCCGGCAAAGACCGCCACGAGCGAGATCGCCAGGCCCAGGCCGGCATTCTTCCTCGACAGGGGGCGTTGATCGAAGTCCAGCGCAATCAGGCTCGCCGCCAGCGCCCAGGCCGGGCCGACCTGGGAGAAGGCCATGTAGGAGGCTGCCCCTGACCAGGCGATCAGGATCGCTCCCCCGGAGGCGAGCAGCGGGTGGACCCCGCGGCGGCGCCACAGCCACCAGGCGGCCAGGGCTGCCGCGGGCCAGGCGACGGCGACGACCAGGCCGTAGCCCGGCCAGTAGTCGAGGGCGACCACCCTGCGAAGGCCGACGGCGGCGATGGCGATGAAGACGTTGATGTGGCCTTGGTGGGGCAGAAAGGCCTGGCCGAGGCCGTCGCGGGTCAGGTAATCCCAGTCGTCGTTGGTGAACAACCACCCCCGGGTGATCACCAGCACCGTCACCACCCGCACCGCGATGGCGGTGCACAGCAGCCACCAGCCGACTCGGACCCATCGAATGCCGGGTGACGATGGCGCCGCGCCAGGGGAGACGTGGGTGGGGGTGCCGGCTACGCAAACCTCCAGGGGACTGGTGTCGCTGGAGGATAACGCCAGCCGATGGGCGCTGATCGAGATGCGGTGCCGGGGGTCGCGGGCCACGCTCACGGCGGCTGCCGGGTGCGCCCGGAAAGCGACGGTCAGAGTCCCATCTGGTAGATCCGGTGCCGTTTGTGCCAGGTGGCGCCGATGGCGTTCAGGTTGCTGAGGATGGGCGCGTTGGTCTCGTCGATCTGGACGATCTCGGCCGACCGGAATCGGGTGGCGGGGGCGTCACGGCCGATCCTGGCGTAGATCACGGCGTTGGCGCCGGTGCCGCGGTGCTCGGGGACGAGGCCGATCCCCAGGAAATCGACCGTGGTGGTCGTCGCCCGCTCCCGCAGCAGCGTCACCCACCCGAAGGGCCACAGACGGCCACCCGTCTTGCGGAGTGCTTGGGACACGTTGGGGATGATGAAGAGGTGGCCGACCAGTTCGTCGTGGCACATCAGCATCACCACCAGGCCGGGGTCGGCGAAGGCCGCCACCCTGCCGAGCACGGCGAGTGCTTCCTCGTCGGAGAGCGGCCAGAACTCCCAGTTGTCGGTGAAGGCGCGGTTGTAGGTTGCCGCAATCCGGGGAATCCACCGGCGCAGCTCGCGTCGGCTCTCGAACGTCTTGATGGCGTATCCGGCCGATTCGGCCACCGCGTCGGCGAGTTCGAGAAGCGGCTCGGGGACGAAGTGCTCTTCGATCGAGAGCCGGCCGGAGATGAAGTCGGTCTCCTTCGAGAAGCCGACACCCTCCAGCAGGCCCTGGTAGTAGGGGTGGTTGTAGGGGACCCCGAGGGCGGGGGGGTGCTCGAATCCCTCGATCAGGACCCCGAACCCTTCCATGGGCAGCAAGCCCTTGGGTCCGACCAGGCGGGTGAGCCCGTGACGGCGAGCCCATGCGGCGGCCTCGTCGATCAAGCCGGCGGCCACCGCCGGGTCGTTGTCGGCGTCGAAGTAGTAGAAGAAGGCATCTCGCCTGCCGCGAAACTCGTTGTAGGACCGGTTCTCGATGACGGCGATTCGACCGACGACCCGCCCGTCTCTCTCAGCGAGGAAGAAGCCGGTGTCGCCGTTGCGGTAGAACGGGTGGCGGCGCCGGTCCATCGACCAGCGGATGTCGCCGCGGATGGGGGGAACCCACCGCGGGTGGCCGCGGTAGAGGGCGGACGGATACCGCTCGAAGGCGGCCGCGCCCCGCCGATCCCCGGGGAGGACCTCTCGTATCTCCATCGCTCCCACTCCCTGCTGGGATCGGACGGTAGTCGCCACGAGGCGTACGCTGAGGCCACCACAGATCAAGGGGAGGACATGCGAAGCATCAGGATGCTCGCGCTGGTGGCCGCCGTCGCGCTGATGGTCGCCGCCTGCGGTGACGACGACGCCGGCGAACCGGCAACGTCGTCATCCTCGACGGCCACCACGGAGCAGACGACACCGGCCAGTTCGACGGCTGCACCCACGACGGTCGCCGAAACGACGACGGCTGCGCCCACCACGACCACGACCACGGCGCCCCTCGATGCTCATCCGATCTTCGGGCTCTCCTGGGCCGCGGTTTGGCCGGCCGACGGTGCCACCGCCGTCTATCGAATCCACGACTGGAGTGGGGCCGAGGAGGATGTGCCCGCCCGCTTCGACGTGGGCGTCGACTTCAGGGGGGAGACCTTCGATCGCATCACGATCGGTACGGCTGGGGGCGGCAGCAACGCCATGGAGGTGTACCTCGACCGCAGCATCCCCTGGATGGTCGGGATCAAGGCCGTCGTCACCTACGGCCCCCACGTCGCTGCCGGTCCCGCCATCACCGAGATGTTCGAGGAACCCGTCTTCTTCGACGGCACTCTGCCGGTCGGAGACTCGGCGCCGGTGGAGACCGAGGTCATCCTGGATTTCGGCAACGACCAGGATTCGTTCCCGGCCACGTACGCCTTCGTGGTACGGGAGGTCGGCGTCACCGTCGAGGTACCGCTCGGGACCGTCACCAACACGCTCTACGCCCAGGGGAGCGTCACCGGCGAGGAGTTCATCGGCGGGACGGAACCGTTTGCTGCCGACATGTGGCTCCATCCCCAGCACATGATCGTCAAGATGACGGGATCTCCTAGCTTCGACATGTTCGAGATCGTCGAGGCCTGGGGGTAACAACAGGATCGAGAGGCATCGGGCTGCAGTCCTCGGGTAGCTTGGTGCTGCCGCCGATCGAAAGGCTCGCCGTGTTCCGTACCCGCATCACCGACCTCTACGGGGTCGAGCACCCGATCGTGCAGGGGGGCTTGCAGGTGGTCGGTGTCGCCGAGTTGACCGCCGCGGTGGCCAACGCCGGAGCCATGGGATTCATGACCGCCCTCTCCTACGAGACTCCCGAGGATCTCCGCAGGGCGATCGCCAAGTGCCGGGGCCTGACCGACCGCCCGTTCGGTGTCAACATCACGCTGCTCCCGGCGCTCCACCCGCCGGACTACCCGGGCTACCTGCGGGTGTGCGCCGAGGAGGGAATCGAGTTCCTCGAGACGGCGGGGCGCAGTCCCGAGCCGTTCATGCCGGTGGTGGAGGAGGCGGGCATCAAGGTGACCCACAAGTGCACCTCCATCCGCCATGCGCTCAAGGCGCAGAGCGTCGGGGTGCATGCGGTGTCGATCGACGGGTTCGAGTGCGCCGGCCACCCCGGCGAGGACGATGTGACCTCGCTGATCCTGGTGCCACTGGCGGCCGATGCCCTCGACATCCCGGTGATCGCCTCGGGCGGGTTCGGGGACGGGCGGGGTCTGGTGGCGGCGTTGGCCCTGGGAGCCGAGGGGATCAACATGGGCACCCGGTTCGTCGCCACCGCCGAGGCGCCGGTTCACCCGGCGGCCAAGCAGGCGATGGTGGACCACAACGAACTGGACACCACCCTGGTGATGCGCACCCTTCGCAACACGGCCCGGGTCCTCGCCAACGCCACCGCCCGCAAGGTCGTCGAGATCGAGAGCCGCCCCGGCGACACCGACATCGCCGACCTGATCCCCTACGTGGCCGGTTCCGAGTCGCGCGGCCGGGTCTGGGGTGAAGGGGACATCGACGCCGGGATCGTGGCCGCCGGCCAGGTGATGGGACTGATCCGCGACATCCCCACCGTGGGCGAGTTGATCCGGCGGATCATCGCCGAGGCCGAGGCGATCGTCGCCGGCCGTCTGCCGGGGATGACGATCGGCTAGTCGGGATGATCGCCGCCACCGGTGTCTCTTCGAGGAGACAGGCCGCCGCCACCGCCACCAGACCGGACGCTGCAAACTCGCAGGTCTCCTCCAGGAACAGGAGGGTCGGTCTCGATCCGAGTTGATCGAAGCCGAACCCGGCGGCCAACAGGCCGAGTGCCCCCAGCATCAGCGCCGTGGGAGGGTGGGCGGTCAGCCACGGACGTATCCGGCGTAACCGCTTGGTTCGGATGAGGACGGCGATCACGCCGAGGGCGGCGATGCCGGCGGCGACGGCCATTCGAGGGTGGGTCAGGCCGAGGGAACCCATCCGGCGGTCGGCGACCAGCAGGACGGCGTGGAAGTTGTCGATCTCGACGCCGGAGACGGTGGGCAGCGTGACACCCCAGATCCTGGCCCCGAAGCGGATCTCGTCGACGAACCCGAGCAGGCCGACGACCGGGACCAGCCAATGGATGCCTCGATGGGGAGACCGCAGCATCCCGAGCGTTCCGACGATGGCCGCTCCCAAGAAGACCAGGGCAGTGGTGGTCTCGATGATGCCGTCCTCCACCGCCAGCCGCCCCCGCACCGACGGTGCGGACCAGAAGGAGAGGGCGTAGACGGCCACGGCGACGGCGACGCCGACGGCGACGGCGCCCGGCAGATGGGTGACGATGAGGCGGCGATCGGCCACGGTGATCCTCTCTTCCCCACCCATCGGAGGATTCGGGATGGGGCTTCAGCGGTCATCCGGGCCAGAGCCGGGGCTGGACGTCCCGGCCGGCAGACGGGCGGTCAGGTGGCCAGGGTGCTCCCGAACACCTGCCAGGCCAGCAGCGACTTGGCGGTGAGGCTCAGCAAGACGTAGACGTATTCGCCGTAGAGGTAGTCCTTCCACTTCCCGACCCGG
>JAHJML010000287.1 GCA_018821365.1 Actinomycetota bacterium
CCCATACGACGTGGATGCACTCCTCGGGGATCTTGTTGCTGACTACCGCGATGACGTAACGCGATTCGTCGGCTTCATGGGAACGAGCACCGAGTGAGCATTGCTCGCGCCGCTGACCTAGCGGCTGTGCTGATCCGAACTGCATCGAGGGAGGGGATAGTGCCGACGCTACGCGCCCTCGGCCCGGTTGGCGAACACCAGGCGGCGGGCGAGGCACTGCAACACGTGACGAGGCAGTGCGTCAACACGTTGTGTGAGAACTGGGATCGCAAGATCCTGATGCACCACGGGCGACTGTCGAGCGAAGAGCGTAACTTCGTCGAGCTCCTCAGGGTCAGCCAGTTGGCCTTCAGTCATGTCGCCGACCTAGCGGGTGACGCCTTCTCGGGTAGGTCGGCCACGATGATGACATCGGGTGGCCGCATCTTCCAGGCAATGACCAGAGGTGAAGAACGCTTGACGGAGCACTTGGTAGGGATAGAGAAGGGCGGCGCTTCGCTCGCGACGGCCTCCTATCTCGCTGCTCTCCTCTCTCATGCCCGACGTTCGCTTCCTGGGACGCTGGAGGATCAGCTCACGCACAGCGCAAGTGAGGCGGCGAGACATGGACCGCTGGCGCGCTTCGCGACTGACTTCAGCACGCTTTGTCGCTCGCAGCACGAGCCGCTCGCATGTGGACCCGTCGACACTGTCGTTCACGCCGTCAATCAGACGATCCTGGATCGGTGGGAACCCGTATTGGTCCGCTACGCAGCGTTCGGGCTCGCACAGCTCCCTCGAGTTTCTGAGCAACTCACGCGATTGAGCGAACTCAGCGCCATGGCCGTTGAGGTCGTTCGCTCCGACGGTGGCTCCGAGGACGAGGCAGTCGCGACGGTGTGGGAGAACGTCACTGATCTCTTGTGGTCCAGCGCGCCGCTAATGCGGGCGTATCTGGACGAGTGGATGGCGAGGGGAAACCGCATTCCCGACCGTCATGTGCTGAGATTGGCGACAACCGTCCCCGCGCGAGAGGCCCTGCCGGCGGGCGTGGAGGTTGTCCTCGAAAGGCAGACGGAGCAGCCAGGACGAATGACTGCTCTGCTGTCTGCGGCCATCGCGCACGCCAACTCGTCGATCTTGCTCCAGAAGCTGGCGGACCAGGCCGAACCCGACGCCGGTCAAACGAAGAACGCCAACATCGCTGCAGTATTGGTTGTCGCCGCTCACGAAGCGCGACGCCTTGTGCCGGTGTGGCGCGACACCGACCGGCAGCTTCGACCGGAGACTCCAACCTTCCCACGGTCGCTATTCGAAGCCGCACTCGATCACGCGGCTTCCAGCGCACTGGACGCACGAAACCTGCTGATGCTCGCCCATGCCCAGACCCGCTGGCTGCTGGAAGCCGTCGAATACCTCGAAGGACGGAACCGGCAGGATTCGCTTGACGCGCTGCTCGACACTGTCACTCGGAGCGCCCCGATGCTCACTTCACGGCTACTCGGCGCCCACGTTCTGCGCACGGGCGACGTACGATCTGCCCGCGAAGCTTACGAGGAGAGAAGGACAACGCCGTCGCCGCTCGACTGGACACAGCTAGCTGCGTGTGTCTGGCGGGCATGCGAGGCCGACGAGCTTTCGTTCGCGATGTCGTGCATCGGTGATCCGCTGACCACATGCTGTGTCGACCTAATCCGATCTCGTCTCAGCACTATCTCGGGCAGCGCAGCCAAAGAGATCGTCCATGCGTACATGCAAGCCCTCATTGCCGCTCCCACCATCGACTGTCATTCAGTTGGGCTAGTCGCTGAGGCCATAGAAACCAACGACTTCATCACTCCGGCGGACGTGGATGACCGTCTCCTCCTCGCAGCCCGACCGGACCGCCTTCCACGGGAGCGGGACCTCGTCATCGAGTTCTTTGCTCGGCACCCGCAGCGACCTCGCCCGCTCGTACCACACCGATCAACCGGTGTAGCTGTGGATTACACGGGAC
Organism: Actinomycetota bacterium; assembly: GCA_018821365.1. Classification (GTDB taxonomy): domain Bacteria; phylum Actinomycetota; class Acidimicrobiia; order Spongiisociales; family UBA11373; genus JAHJML01. The sequence continues at coordinate 1,976 of JAHJML010000287.1, forward strand.
GAACACCACGCCAGCTCATGGCGATGGTCGTCCTAATCGGCCCCGACAGCGTGCTCGCCGACCGCGAACGATCTGCGCTCGTCAGAATGGCGTGCCGGACAGCGCACCCTTGGGTCACCAGCATGGTGGCCCTCACGCTGCGGAACCAGCCGACGCTCTCACTGAAGGAAGCGAATTGGCTTGCCGACCTCGCACGCCCGCCGTCTGTTGGCCTGGACTTCGCGGCGCTCGCCGCTTCAAGTCTCGCAAGCCGCCTCCATGGACCACCACAGCTGGACCTTGACCTCGCAGCGGGACTCGTAACCGCAGCCATCGCGGCACAAGCCATGGGCGAACTTCTTCGCCAGAGGAGCACGGGCCGTGTGACGATGCCCGAGCGAGCAGCGAATGTTTTCGAACGCCGTCTCCGCCGGTTGGCGGGACACGCGGGCGACCTTGCACGCGTTCGTGCCTATCGCTCCCCGCCGTACATTCCCAAAGTCATCACGTCAAGCCTCTACCTGGACGACACCCATCCCGACAGCTTCGACTATGTCCTGGTCGCCCGGCGTGCCTTGATCCGAGCTGGCGTTTGAGAACGAGACGCCTGGCCATCACCCCGCTCATCATCGCCAAACTCATCGACTGGCGCAACAGATGGAGTCCCGACTCACGCCCTATCCGTTGAACCTCCTAGAGTGAATTCAAGGTTCTGCGCGGTGAGGTGGGGTGACCTCTCGTTCTCGGTTCATGGTGATGTTGCCATGCCGGGGGTGAGGAGGAGGGCTCGGTGGGCGAAGTTCGAGGCGTTGGTGAATCCGTAGGCGATGCGTTTGAGGACGCCGAGCTTGTTGTTGGTGCCTTCGATCCGGCCGTTGGTGGCCCGGTCGGTGTCGTGGGAGGCGAAGATCTCGTCGCCCCACTCCAGCAGGGTTCCGGTGAGTTTCTCGAACTCGATGAGCGGGTGGTCGGCGTAGACCTCAAGGAAGGTTCCGAGCGCCTGGTTGGCCTGGTCGGAATCGGTGGCGAGGTGTATGCCGTAGAGGTGTTGGAGCATCCGCCACGCCGCCTCCAGTTCGGGCCGACCGGCCAGTACCTTGCCGAGCGCCTCGATGCGGTCGGCTGGGAGCTGGTCGAAGCGGGTGAGCTGCAGGTAACGGGACCGGAAGACCTGAGGGTCAAAGGCAGGACGGGAGCCATGAGGGCCGATCCGTTGGATGCGGCGGCGGACTTCGATCATCCCGGCGGCGAACCAGCGTGCGACACGGAACCGGTCCAACAGGTGGGTGGCGTGGCCGAGGTGTTGTTGGATGGAGCTGCGATAGGGCACCGACCCATCAGAAACCACCACCCGAACCCCTTTGAGCCACCGGTGTCCCTGGGCCACCAGGAACGTATTGAGGGCTCTGGAGTTGCGATGCGGCACGATGGCGAGGGTCTCGCCTATGTCGCCGTTGATCACCACGGTCACATAGCGGTGGCCTCTGCGGAGGCTGGTCTCGTCGACCAGCAGGACCCGGCGGCGGCGTCGCCGCCGGTCCGCAGCCACCCGCTCCGACCAGGATCTGGTGAGACCCATGATGAAATGCCAGGGAAGGTCGTGGCGTCGGGTCACCTCCCGGATCGACATGATGTTGACGTCCCGGACCAGCTGACGTGCCAGCCGCCGGGTGACATGGGTGCGGCGTCCCAGGATGATCTCGGGATGGTCCTCCCAGTGCCGCTCGGAGCATTCGGCGCACGAGAAGCGGCGCCGGACCCACTCCAAGGTGGTGGGCCGGCCCCCGGTGGGCAGATCACGGATCACCAGCCGACGCCGGTCATGGACCCGGGTCGTGTTGAACCCACAGTGCGGGCAGCGGACCACACGGCGCACATCGGCGATCTCAACCACCAGACGTTCCATCAGATCCACCAGCACCCCCACCACCCGGACCCGCCGCAGATGCAGGCGGACTCTCATAGCATCGGGCTCCATCAGGGCCCCTTCCTTGCTCGATGACGTTGCAATCACCGAGTATCGAGGGGCCCTGACCATCACCCCGGCATCACCACCGGCCACCCGCTCCCCACCTCACCGCGCAGTCTCAACACCTTCATCAACCGCCGGTGGAGCTGATTCGTTGCACTAGTGCTCCTAGAGCGTTTCCAGGAATGCCAGCAACTCCGTTATCTCGCCGTTGCATTGGTTCGCGTTCTGTCCTGCTAGGCCCGTTGAGAACGTCAGACGGATTTCGCGCTCTATGGGCGGAACTGGCGCGCGACCACACTCGCGCCTCGGGATTCCAGGCCAAGCTTCTTCTAGAAGTCGAGTGACTGCACCTCGGCGATGGTGGCGATCTTCTGCAGCATCCGGATCGATTGCTCGTGATCGTCTGCATTGGCAGCGGCGCAGCAATCGCTGACGACAGTGACCTGGTAGTCGAGGTCGTGGGCCTCGCGAACGGCGGATTGGACGGCGAGATCGGTGGCCACCCCGCAGATGTACAGGTGCTTCACACCGGAGGAGCGCAAGAGTGTGTCCAATTCGGTGCCGTGGAACGCGCTGACCCGCCGCTTCGTGATCGCGTGATCTGAGGCATCTCCGAGTCCCGAACCCTCGATGAACTCGGTAGCCCAGGTGCCTTCAAGGAGCGCGCCATTTGGCCTGGCGCCCCCCAGGAGGGGAGAAGCGGATGGGTGGTTTGCGTAGTCGGGGGAGAACGCGAGAAGGACGCCCACGATGAGGACGCCCGCGGAGCGGCCGCGCTTCAGGAGTTCATTGACTCTCGCCAATGTGTCGTGCTCCTCCACGAAGTCGGAATAGCCCTTACCTGAGAGCTTCCCATCAGGGTGCACGATCTCATTGATGTAGTCGATTGCGATTATGGCTTTGCTCATGGTCCTTCCATTATCTGCTAGTCGGGAGGAGATCGTCAAGAATGTCGACGATGGCTTCCTCGGTCGGGGCGAGTCCGAAGGGAGCGAAGACTGAGAGGTAGTTGATGGGGTGGTAGCCGTAGCCAACTGCCACACATCGAATGCCGATATCGCGTGAGTAGAGGATGTCGCTCACAAGATCACCGACATACACAACTCGCGAAGGATCGAGGTCGAGTCGGTGGAGCGTGTCCGCAATCCGCTTGCCCTTGGACCGGCCTTCCTGCCGACCGCTGATGTGGGCGAATGTTTCCTCAGGATCGATGTCGGCCATGCCTAGAACGGCTGAAATCGCATCTGAGTAGGCCGAGGAGACGATCGAGCACTGGTACGGCGCCCGCTCCGAGAGGCCTCTGACCGCCTTCGCGAACGGTGATAGTGACATCGCTCGCTGACTCATGGCCTCCGAGTGGGCGGTGAAGAACTCCGAAGCCTGATCGTCACTCATGCCGAATCTGCGCAGGCTGGTCTTTAGTGGGCCGGAGAAGACGAGAGCGAAGTCATCCTGGGTCTCGATGTGAGGCAGCGGCCAACCTCGCGACCGGCGGAGCGCGTTTATCTCCTCCGCAGCAGCAGCACGGCTGTCGCAGAGCACGCCGTCGAAGTCGAGCAGGACGTGCTGGACCGGCTCGATGTTCCTAGTCGCTCCAGTCATACTTCCGTGGGTTCTTGTAGAAGGCCATGAGCTTCGAGTACCCGGCAAGATCGACCAGCCCTTCGCTGAGGGCGACGGCGAGAATCCACGGATAGCTCGTGAGTGCCCGCACTCGTTCACCGACCAGGTTCTGCTGCATCGAAGAGAAGCCCCAGTTGACGATCGAGAGGATTCCAGCCGGCTCGATGTCGCTCTCTTCACGGATTGCGGCGACGGCGTCGCGGACGCTTTCGCCACCCGCCACGAGGTCATCGACGATGAGGGCGTGCCCGTTGCCGGACAGCTGAGGGTTGATGCGTCCTCCGATCCCGTGGGCCTTTGCCTCAGCCCGCAGGTAGTAGTTCGGGACATCGAGTGTCCTCGCCAGCACTGCCGCCCACGGGATGCCTGCGTGTGCAATTCCGATGACAACGTCGACGCTGCCGAACATCTCCCTTGCACCGGCCGACATCGCGTCCTCGACTGCTCGGCGGGCGGACGGGTGCTCGAGCAGGGTCCGGCAGTTGTTGTAGCAGGGTGCCCGGATGCCGCTCTTCCAGGTGTACCACTCGTCACGGGGGAGGGTCAGGTCCAGCTTGTAGGCGCCACTCCGGACTAGCGCGGAGGCGACCTCGAGGGCCCGGTCCCCGTAGACGATGTCGTTGAGCTCAGCCATCGCCTCGAGATGAGAGCTCGCCTCGAGCTCGCGGGTGGGATTCTCAAGTCGCGGCGCGGCGGTGTTGGGTTGGCTAGTCATGTTCGAGACCTCCATTGCCGTAGGACCGTAGAACGGTCACCGGACTCAGCAGGAACTCTTCCACCTGATCGACAGCCTGGATCTCGGCGGACCCGTAGAACCGAGAGACGATGGTGGCGAGTTCATCGACGGCATCCCGGTTTGTGAACTCGATCACGAAGTCATCAAGTCGCGCGACTACCGTCCCGGTTGAGTACCACGACACGATCGGCAGCTCGGGGGTAGAGCGAACGTAGACCCGCCGCACCACGTGGTCGAGGCGTGTGGTTCGCACCAACTCGTCGATCTGCTTGCGTCGGAGATCGTCGGAGAGGGAACGGTACCGGCCCCTACCCTCAAAGAAGTCAACATAGGACGCGGCGTCGATGATCTCCAAGCTCTCATAATCTCCGCTGAGGTACAACTCGCGTCGCTGCTGGCGGATAGCCAGGTACCGCTCGAAGTCGGATCTCCGATGGACTCCGTGATCGAAGTCCATCACTGCCCTGGTCACGTCAGGGAGCTGCGCGTTCACGGAGAACGCAGGGGTGACCACCAGCCGCATGCCGCCGGCAGCAATCGATGCCTCGAGTGCTTCCCGCCGCTCCTCTGCCTCGATGAACTCGCTCCGAACCCACGTGGCGCCATCGCCAAGCGAGAAGCCGAGCAGGTCGTTCAGCGCGCTGAGCTTGCCTAGCGGGATGTTCTCGGGTGCCGACTTGTACCGGTAGAGCGTCGCGGCGGAGACGCCGATTGCATTGGCGGCGCGTTCGACGCGCTCTCGGGTGTCGAGCCGAGTCTTCAGCAGTAGCCGGATCTCATCTAGCATCAGTCTCAGAATAGCGACCTAGAGACTGCCTGTCTAGTCGGTGGTTCGTGTTCTGTCCTGTCAGGCCCACCAGAGAGTCCCGAACCCGATCTTGTCCTGCCTAGAGAAGCACCGTGTCTCGCACCCCTCCTGATGGAGCGGGTCCTCTGCTCGCCACGGCAGGAGGGTGAGCCTGCTCGGGGACTCGGACCGGTGTCCACCGTCGTCTCCACGCATGTAGACAGCGACGCATGCAAAATGTAGACTCTCTGGTATGGGAACCACTACCATCCGCATCGACACGGATACCCACGCCCGGCTTGTGGAACTGAGCGAGGCCGAAGGCGCATCGCTCATCGAGACGGTACGGGATGCCGCCGAAGCGCTCCGACGGCAGCGATTCGCCTGTCGAGTGGCGGGCGAGCTCACCGAGCTGCGCAGCGATCCTGCGACATGGGCCTCGTATCTGGCCGAGGCCGAGGGCACATCGGTGACTGATGGCCTCGGTTGACGAACTCTGGCTGGTCGACTTCGGCGACCCGTGTCCGGGGGAACCCGCCGCGCATCGCCCGGGACTCGTCCTGGGGCCACCTGACACATTCGGTCCCGACTTCCCGTTCGTGATCCTGGTGCCGCTGACTACGGCCCATCGTGGACTCTCACTTCACGTCGAGATCGAGCCCGGCGAGGAGACCGGTCTCGACGAGACCGGCTATGTCCAGTGCGAGCTGCTCCGATCGATCAACCGCCGCCGGCTCATGCACTACCTCGGACGGATCGATTCCGAAGCGAGCAACCGGGTCACGTCGATCGTCAAGACGCTGCTGAACCACTGAG